>NZ_JBPQTQ010000033.1:0-45426 GCF_051386415.1 Streptomyces sp. URMC 129 | reverse complement strand
TCAACACTCTTCCCCCCACTTCTTCACGGTGGGGAAAGTCCGGACATGATCAACCAAACTGTCCATGGGTGTCCGGCCGAGTCCACTGGCATCCAGACCGGTTGATGTCAGGACTGATGTCAGTCTCCGGCTGATGTGACACAACGTAATAATCGCACGTGAGGCCCCCGGAAACCGGGGGCCTCTTGCATGCCCGAAGAGGGGTGACATGGAACTGCCCGACATCAGCAGACCCTGGCGGCGGCACCCCTGGAGGGCCTGCCGCTCTGAGCCCACGGACCTCTTCTTCCCGCCGATCCCCGGCGAGCCGGTCACGGTCACGACCGCCAGAGCCAAGGCAGTCTGTGAGGGCTGCCCCGTCCTGGAGCAGTGCCGCAGGGACACGCTTGGGGAGCCGTATGGCATCTGGGGAGGGCGGGATGAGGAGGAGCGTCGTACGGCCCGCAGGCGCCTCGCGGGCCGCGTCTCGAAGGCGGACGCGGCGGAGCGTCTGGCCTGGGGCCGACTGGCCTATGAGTCCTATCAGATAGACCCGTCCTGGACCCGCACCCAGCATCGGCTGGGTCTGGGAGCATCCACGGCCAAGAAGCTGGCCGGAGAGTACGAGCAGACCCTGCCGACCGAAGAGGCGGAAGCTCCCCCGCCCGGCGGACCGAAGCTGCTCAAGCCCAATTGGCCACGGCGACGTGGCCAAAAACACGCCTGGGCTTTTTACCTCGGCCACATGAATGACGTCTTTCTCCTCGCCCAGGACGTGAGCGGGGAATTCTTCCGCGTGCAGATAGACACGAAGCGCTCTGGTGCGCAGCCGTGGATACCGGTGAGTGACCTCAGGATCTACAGCCCCCAGGTGCTGCCCGTGCAGCCGAGAAAGGAGAAGCACCGCTATGGCCAGCGGCGGCCCGCCGTATGAGGTGACGCACCTCAGCTACTCATCCCAGTCCACCTGGCTCAAGTGCGGTAAGAGCTACGAGCTCGGGAGAATCCAGGGGGTCAAGGGCCCCCCAGCCTGGTGGAACATCGGCGGCAACGCCGTGCACGCCACGCTGGAGACGTGGGATACCTGTATCGCACTTGGCGGACCACGGGATCCCAAGGGGAACTTGCACACTATGGATACAGCCGGCACTTTTCACTCAAAGCTGAATATCCAGATTGATGATGCGATACGGATAGAGCCCGATCGGTCAAAGTGGCGCGTCAAGCGCATGTCCAAGGAAGACGAATCCTGGTGGAGGGCCAATGGCCCCATCATGTGCCAGTCCTACATTGACTGGCGTCTCCGCTCTCCGAGCTGGGAGATATGGACCACGCCAGATGGCGAGCCCGCCATTGAGCTGGACGTCTCCGGCTATCTGCCGGGCTGTGACATGGAGATCAAGGCGTATCTGGACCGGGTCTTCCGTGACACGATCAACGATGTCCTGTGGATCGTGGATTTCAAGTCCGGCTCCGGGATGGCTACGGATCTCCAACTTGGCACCTACAGTGCTCTCTTGGTCCAGAAGTACGGTCCGGCTGCGGAAGCGGACCACGGGGCCACATTCCGGACTCGGGACAACACAGGGAGGCGAAACGGCAAGCCCCCCGGCCTCTACGCCCACCCGCAGTCACTCGCCAAGTGGACTCCGGCGCACGCCGGCCGGATCTACGGCCAGATGCGGAGCGCCGTGGTCGGCGGACTGTTCATCCCGAACACGGCCGATGAGGGCTGGTGCAGCGGCGTCTGCGATGTCAGACACGCCTGCTATGCAATGGGTGGAGCCGAGGCCGAGAGGTATGACCCGGACCACCCGAGACACAAGGCCCTTTTCCGATGATCCCGAGACGTGAGATCAAGGTACTCCTCCCCATACTGGAGGATCCGGACAACACGGAGAAGGACGCGGAGACCCTGGCGGAGGAGTTGATCCACGCCCTGGACGAGGAGCGAGGCAAGAGCAATCGTCTGGCGGTTATAGCCAATTACCGCTGGCAGATGGACGACAAGCCTACGCTCGCGGTCTTCGGTCCTTTCTCTACCCGTGGTCTCTCCGCCGCCAGGGCGGTCGGAGAACGCATGGCGGGTGGCCTTCAGGGCGGCTCGGGCAAATGGATGGCAGTGTCCTGCTATGCCACAGCCAAGGACGCCTGGGAGGCTATCAAACCCCCCAGCGAGCGGGATATCCGGATGCAGGAAATAACTGACCGGATACATCGCTTCCTCGCCTGGCAATCTCAGGCACCGCGCAGCCTCTTTGATCAGTGGTATGACTCCGGTCCGTCCTGTGCGTGCGGACGGCGAGATGCCGTCTGGTGCCTGGTGCACAAGAAGGCGGTCCACGGGCGAGGTGACGGACGTGGATAAAGCCACGCGCCTCCTCATGGAGGGCCTGGGCGCCACGATCATCGACACATACCCTAACAAGCGAGGCCCCCGGAAAACCGGGGGCCATTCTGTTTCCCCAAGGAGAACACAGCAGATGACCACTCCGCAGCAGGAAGTGTCCGACGAGGAGATGTGGGGTGGCGACGAGGCCGCCCCACCGGCAACTCAGGGCCACGCCAATCCCGCCTTCCAGCAGGCGCTGGCCAATGCGGCGGGCGTGACCTATCCGGAGCCCACGGCCAACCCGCACAACCACAAGCTGACGTGGTCTCCCAAGCTCCCAGACGGCTCCATGCTGGCCCTCCGTGCGGAGACCCCAGCGGAACTGCTGGAGCTGACAGAGGCTGTCGCGGCTGTCGCCCAGAATCTTCAGATGGCCTGGGAGAGGGCGAAGGTTTCCGCGTACGGCGTCCAGCGGGACATGCAGAAGTTCCAGCAGAGCGGCTTTGGCCAGCCTCAGCAGGCTCCCCAGCAGCCGAACGCGGGCTACCAGGGCCAGCCCGCCTGGCAGACGGCGGGAGCCCCGCAGGGCGCCTACCAGCAGCCCCCGCAGGGACAGCAGGGCGCGGGCGCGCCCGGCGCGAAGGTCGCGCCGCAGGGTTGGATGAAGCTGAACGTGCCCTTCCAGCAGAAGGATTCCTTCCTGGCTCAGGCGGCGGCCATGGGCCTGACGAAGGGCAACCCTGGTTACGGCCAGTTCGCCTTCTATTCCTCGCCGGCCAAGGGCTGGTACTGCGCCCCGGAGGCGGCGCAGGCGCTGGGGCAGTACAACCCCATCCCTGTGTAACGGACGGGAGTCCGAGTGCAGACCCTGTGGCGCTCGGTCGGACGGGGAGGGGTGTCTGCGGACCCCCTCCCCGCTCCGTTCCCGAGCTGGAGAAGAGAGGGCATCCGCCTTCACCGGGCATCTCTCTCAATGCTTTTCGGTGTCAGCGGTTCCTTCAAGACCATGATCGCGCTCAACGCGATGGTCAACATGAGAGTTCCGACGCTGGCTTTCAGCACGGACTCAGACCAGAACACCGTCATGGGCCGCCTCGCAGCCCTGGCCTCCGGCCAGCCGTACGAGATCACCCGGCAGTGGCGCAAGGACGACCCGCAGCGCATGCGCCAGGCCCTGGCCAGCACCGACTTCGTCAAGTGGGACTTCCTTCCGGGTCCGGACCTGAATCACATCTGGAATTCCTGCTACGCCTACGCCGAAGCGGAGGGCGTGTATCCGGAGCAGATCACGGTGGACATTCTCTCGGACGTCTGGCACAGCCAGGGCGACGGCGAATGGGGAATGCAGAAGGCAGTTCTGCGGGAGCTGAAGTCCCTTGCGAGGGAGACCGGGGCCCACGTCCTGGTGGTCACACATGCCACGGCAGACAAGGCCAAGGCGCCTTGCCCAAGGAAGGGCGATATCCAGGGAAAGTTGGACCTCCTCCCGGAGGTCATCGTTTCCTGCGGTGTGGATTGGGCCGGGGATCTGCACGTGACCTGCGTGAAGAACAGGCATGGCCGGAGTGATCCGAATGCCGACCGGCATTTCCGGATGGGCATAGACCCGGCAAGAGCCTGGGTGGGTGACTACGTGCCGAAGCCTCCGGCTTACGCCGGCGGGTATTACGAACAGGAGGAAGAAGACTGATGACAATGCGGATTGTGGGCTCCTGGCAGGAGCCAAGTGATTACGGATACCAGGCGCAGCGGACACTGATTCTGGCAAGTCGCGGCGACATGGGATGGTTGCGGGAGATCCTGCGGGCAGCGGCCGGGGGGTTCGCTTTTTCTCAGGACGGGGACCTTCGTTCGGCGGCCGCGAGGCTGGTCGGGGAAATGGGGTTCGAGTCGGGAGAGGAGGAAGAGTGAAGCGTATATACGTGTACTACGACGCTGGCTCAGGTGGGCCAGCGTCCGCCAGCGTGAGCGTGACTGACCTTCGACTGCCGAAGGAGATTGACAGGATCAGCCAGGCCATCAGCGTTGGCGGGCTACTTACCATTTCGGACTCCAACGGCATCCGCGTGGGTGTCCCCGCCTCAAGGATTTTCTGGGTAGAGGTGAAGAGCAAGTGAGCAAGGAGACATGGGCGAAGATCGCCCCCTGGATCATCGTGAGCAGCGCCCTTTGGGTGGTCATCGGCATAGCCACATGGCTGGGGTGGAGATGAGGTACCACAGATCCGTAACCGAGTACGGCCAGACAGCCTGGAGTGTGGTCTCCGATCGCATCCTTCAGGAGTGCATGGGTGAAGCCGCTCGCCTTGGCTGGCCGGTGGTTGAGTACGACACTCCGGATTGGCACGAGATAGCAGTTCAGCACGGCCCCACCGTGTTCCATTTCATCCCCGTGGAGGGGCGATGACCGGACCTGAGCACTACCTGGAGGGTGAGAGGCTCTTGCGTATGGCCAGAGATGCGGCCCCGTCGGATGCGGGCGTTCTTGCGGGGATGGCTCAAGCGCACTTCACCGCTGCCCTTGCCGCCGCCACGGCGCTAACGCCGATCGCGGCAGTGCCCGACACGCGCCAACTGGAAATCTCCACTTATGAGAGATGGCAGGAGGTGGCCGGATGAGCCCCGAGGACAGACCCATCCCGTACGAGCTGACGGAGAAGGCTCTGACCCTGGACGAGAGGTTCAGCTTCTCCAGGGAGGAGTGGGATGCGGTGAAGGTGCTCCTTGGTTCTATCGACCCTTCCTCCGCTGGGCCCCTTCAGGTCACGTTCTGGAGCGCTGAAAGTGAAGGGCGGGACGAATGAGGTGCTTCCTCGGGCTCCACAAGTGGGGTGCCTGGCTGCCCTTCTCGGACGACTCCGTCAATCCCAGGTCAGAATTCCGCACCTGTCTGCGATGCAGACATGGCGAAGTGAGGCCCATGTGAGGGTCCTGGTTACCGGGAGCAGGGACTGGCCTGCTCCAGAAGTGGTCTATATGGCCCTCTGGGAGCTTTCCGCAGGGGCGAGCAGGCCTTTGACCGTGGTCCATGGCGCATGCCCTACAGGGGCCGATTCTGCGGCTTCCCACTGGGCTCGGTACCACTCCACCATGGCGATTGAAGAGAAGCATCCGGCGGACTGGGAGAAGCATGGCAAGAAGGCCGGGCCCATCCGTAATCAGGAGATGGTCAACCTCGGGGCGGATGTCTGCTTCGCCTTCATCAAGGACAACAGCCAGGGTGCGTCTCACTGCGCTCAGCTCGCCCTGGCTGCGGGAATCGACACTCAGATATAGGGGATGTGAATGTTCGCTGAAGATGATGACGAATTCCAGCACTGGCTGGATGTGGCGTCGGCCATCGAGGAGGACGTGGATCACGCCATGGACAGTCTCCACTTCGTGGAGAGAGTGGTGACCCTCGCCAGACAGGAGAACCTGTCCCGAGGGATTGTCCTTGCGAGAGTGGTCCGCAGATCCTGCTGCCCCAAGCAGCATGCGGTCTTGTTCGCCATGATGTGGCCGCTGGAGGCGTGATGGGGCCGAAATTCACGAGGGACAACGTGAAGGCTGGGGATGAGCTTCTACTCATCGACCGGAACTCCAGGGGGGAACCGAGGAAGGTGGCCGTCGCCGGCGTCGGCCGGAAGCTGATCCGTATCGAGATGTATGGCCAGACGCGCTCATTCCGGATGAGCGACGGCATCGTGAACAACAAATACGGGCATAGCTGTCTGGAGTGGCCCGCAGTTCACGCGGAGAACAAGCGCAGAAGTGTGTTGCTGGATCGCCTCCGGCAGTTCGGGCTCGAATTCCGCTTCGGGTTTGGCACGCCCTCCGTCTCCAGGCTGGAGGCGCTGGTGAAGGTCATGGAGGCCGAGGACCCGCCCGGCGGAGGCGTGATGGAGGGCGCCAAATGGAAGATCGCCTGCGCCCTTCGGGTTTCGCAGTTCACTGCGGACCAGGCCGATGCCCTAGCCGATGAGCTATACGGCTCCGTCGCCCACGAGCTGGCGGAAAAGATCAGGGCAGACATCATCCCCGAGCTAGATGAGTACGGCACGCGAGAGCAACAAGCCGAGATCGACGGGCGGCGAAGCGCCGCCGATCTCATCGACCCGGAGGTGACCGAATGAGTTACGAAGAGACCACTGACGAGGAATTCCTGCGAGTGCTGCAAGGGGTCGTGGCGGAGCAGCCGGACAGGGTGTATGAGAGGCCAGGTCTCATGGAGTCCTGCCTTTACCTCCACGGCGATGAACCTGGGTGCTTGATCGGACATGTCCTTCTGCGTCTTGGTGTACACGCGGACAAGGTCCGCGCGCGTGAAGGGGACGCCGCCGGCGATGTCATGAGAGATCTCCTCCCCCTGGTCTCCCCGGATCTCAGGAGCGACATGGACTGTGTCCAGCAATGGCAGGACGGGGGGACGCCCTGGGGCCAGGCACTGGAGTGGATCCTTGGGGGTGAGGGATGAGCGGCGGGAGCTACAACTACCTGTACTGCCATGTCGGCGGCCTGGAGGCCCAGTCGGGAGACATCGAGGCCATGGCCAAACGGCTGGAGGAGATGGACTTCCCTGGTCGGCACATAGCCGCCGAGCACACAAGGCTCATCCTCTCCCTGTTCGCCGCCGCCGAGGCGCTTGGGCAGCGCCTCTCGGATGTCTGGCACGCCGTGGAGTGGCGCGACTCCGGAGACGTGGGGGATGACGAAGTCCGCCACGCGCTGGAGAAGTACAGGGATGAGGCGCGATGAGCGAGAGTTTCCGCCATGCGGCCTTCTCTTCGCCCGTGTGGGGAATGAAAGAGGCGCTGCGACAGCGGCAGATGCGTTACAGAGAGCTTGTCGGGGATCGCCCGGCCAGTAGTCGCGTGCGCGTCTTTCGCGACCGCTCCGGGCGCTGGTGCTATTCCCATGTCTGCCCTTCTGCCCATCCGGGCTGGTTCGCATGGAACTTCGCAGCGAGTTGGCGAGAGACACTTTTCCTCGCCTGCGAACACGCCAAGGAGTGTCACTGATGAGCGAGGAACTCCCCACGGTCATCCACGTGACCCGTGGGGAGCTGATCCAGCAGCGTGCCGAGCTGATCGCCCGGACGGGCATGGACGAGGAAACTCTCCGCTCTCGTGCCGAAAGCTGGCAGCTTTACCCGGAGCACTTGATGATCTGGGACACAATCGAGGGTATCGACTACCTCTTGGGGGACGAGTGAGCAAAGAGAACGCCCGCCCGGAGCCGACCGCGATGGAGTTGGCCCCCCTGATATATGCGGACTGGGTGGAGGAGCAGTCACCCTGGCGCGATGAACAGCTCTTTTGGCTCCGCAGGAGATTCCTCGCCCAGCAGCTGTCCCACGGATGCCCCCCCGACGTGCCGGAAACCTTCCGTGGCCCCCGCTGGGGGCGGGCATGAGCACCAAGAGCAAGGCGAAGGGAACTGCCGCCGAAAGAGAGGTCGTCCGATACCTCCAGCAGTGGTGGCCGGCGGCGGAGCGCCGGGCCCTGTCCGGCAACAAGGACCGTGGCGATGTGGCCGGGATCCCCGGCCTTGTCGTGGAGGTCAAGGCGGCAGCGGCGCAGCAGATAGCTGCCTGGCAGCGTGAGACTGAGATTGAGAGGCAGAACGCGGGCGCGGACCGCTGCATCCTGGTGGTCAAGCGTCCGTACAAGTCCACTGCCCAGTGGGACGCCTACATTCCGGTCTCCCGCCTGGCGGGCGGGCTGGATTGGGAGATGCATGACGCGAAGGGCGGTGGTCCATCGTGGGTACGCATGGATCTGGCTCTGGCCGTGGCGATAGTCCGCGCTCTGCCCCTGTAATCCCTCTTGGTCCCGTACTTGAACACTATGGAGTAGAACTCCGGGGCTCACGCTGGGGTGAGCAGATGACCTGCTGCCCCATCCATGGAGAAAGGCGCCCTTCCATGCGTGTGAACGTGAAGAAGGGCGTCTTCTTCTGTCATAGCTGCGAAGCCAAAGGCTCCGCAATCCATCTCATCA
Source organism: Streptomyces sp. URMC 129 (assembly GCF_051386415.1). Taxonomy (NCBI): domain Bacteria; kingdom Bacillati; phylum Actinomycetota; class Actinomycetes; order Kitasatosporales; family Streptomycetaceae; genus Streptomyces; species Streptomyces sp. URMC 129. The sequence goes on along the minus strand of NZ_JBPQTQ010000033.1, from coordinate 37,135 downwards.
TGGCAATGGAGAGCTGCTCACGTGAAGACGCTCTCAGCAGAGCAGAGACAATTCTTGGAGACCTCGGTCTCCAGGTACCAGACCGCACTCGCGGCCGATACCAGCGCCCAGGAGTATCTGAAGGGGAGGGGGATAGGTCCGGCCGTGGCCGCCCAGTTCAGGCTGGGCGTCGTTACGTCCCCCCTGGCAGGGCATGAGGGGTACCAGGGGCGTTTGGCCATCCCATACCTCACGCCCTCCGGGCCGGTGAGTTTCAACTTCCGCTGCACGCGGCCCCACGACTGCAAGGAGGCGGGCTGCAAGAAGTACCTGAAGCCCGCCGGGGAAGAAGGCCATCTCTACAACGTGGCCGCCCTCAAGGCGGACAGTGATTTCGCTGTGGTCACCGAGGGCGAGATAGACGCCATTTCGTGGACTATGGCCGGAGTTCCCGCTGTCAGTCTCGCCGGGGTTAAGGCATGGAAAACCTACTACAAGTTCTGCCTTGACGACTTCCCGGTTATCTACGTCGCCGCCGACGCGGACAAGGCGGGTGACACGCTTGTTGCCTTTCTGGCCAAGGAGATCAACGCCAGACCGATCCACTACCCGGAAGGAATGGACGCGAATGACATCTGGAGAACTGGAGGGGCAGGAGCCCTCCGAGCCCTCATCCCCGGCTGAGGAGCTGCGCTCTGCGGCTGGGATCCTGACCGCCTCGGGCGGCGGGAGCCGCACTGGATTCCGGGGCGCACTGGCCGATCTACTGGAAGGCTATGCGGAGCTTATAGACGAAGAGGTCCAGGAGCACGAAATGGTCGTCGCGGGAGATCACTGGGAGTGCTCGGACGAGTGCCGTTCCTGCCTCATGGAGGGCCTTTTTCTCGCCCTCGCCCGAGCCGTCAACGGAACCACCGATGACTGATTTCGACGTTGCCGCCACGAAGGCGGCCCTGGCTTCGGCGGGTATTGAACTTCACCGGTTCACACGTGCTGATGGAAGTGTGGACTGGGGTTTCGACCGGGCCGGGCTGGAGCGGATGCAAGTCCTCCTCCGCCTGGCGGGCGAGAACGACCGGGCCGACATTATCGGCCGACTCCTGAACAACGGAACCCTGGAGGACTGATGGAGAACGAACCGACACAGACGCCCACCGAGATCACCGCCGAGCAGCTTGTCACGCTGGCCGTGAAGCTCCTCAGGGAGGAGTGGGACGACATGTCCTGGCTGGACTTTCAGAGATGGCTCCAGGCCCGCTTGGACAACGCTTGGAGCATGTGATGAGCATCCGATTCGAGAACCCGCCGACGGGACAGAGAAAGAAGCCGGGCGTCAGGAGCATCTACATGGATGCAGCTCGGGAGCTGCGTCAGAGAAGGGGCGAGTGGGCCATCATCACCACCGCTTCCACCCTGGCTGACGCCAGGGTCAGGGCGTCCTACCTGAAGCGGGAATCTCCCGCTTTTCTTCCAAGGGAGGAGTGGGAGCTGAAGGCGGCCACGAACCATGAGGGCGAGCACTGCGTGTACGCCCGCTACATCGGGGGCGAGGAGAAGTGAGTGCGAGAGACAGTCTGATCTTCCTGTCCGGACTCAACGACCAGTCAACCCGGGGAATCTCTTTCCTCAAGCAACTGGACGCCTATCGCGCCGAAGTGCTGCGGGAGGCGGCTGAGGCTGTGCTCGCCCTGCGCTACGACGATCAGGTCGAGAACGACACCGATATCGGCAGCATCCGTGAGGCGTGGGACCTCGGCACGATCCACGGGATGGAGCTGCTGCGCCGCACGGCCGACGCCGCCGAGGCGGGTGAGGGCCGGTGAGCTTCAAGTGGGGGGACCCGATGGAAGAAGCGTACGCCGAGCGCATTATGGCTCTTGAGGACCAGATCTCCAGCGTCTACCGGGAGAGGGCTCACCTGGTGGCGCTCCTGGCCGCTCTCAGCAAGGGAGCAGTCCTCGTCATGCCCGAGGAGGACTCCATAGACTGGTGGCCCATCCTCTATATGACTATCGGCGGCAAGCAGGCGAGCTGGCACATAGCCCCTGACGACCTTCCTCTCTTCGACGGCATCCCTAGGTACCCGGCAGGCCATGTGACCTGGGACGGCCACACGACCGAGGAGAAGTACCAAAACATCCATCGCGTTACGCGAATGCTTCTGGGGCTGTCTGATGACTGAGCACCTGTGTCCCGCGCCGGAGCGCCCATGACGTGCGCCTGCGACAAGCGGTCTTACGTCTCCAAAAGGGAGGCCAAGGCGATGCTCCGGCACATCAAGGCCAGCGGCCTGCCGAACCGGCGCGAGCAGCGCGTCTATCGCTGCCCCGCCGGAGGTGGCTGGCACCTGACCAGCTCGCCCACGCCCGGTGTAGTCATGGATATGGAATAGATGAGGGGACTCCAGTGAGGTGGAGGTTCTGGAGGAAGAAGAGACGGGCTCATGCGAGCCCGTCTCTTCGTTTGCTGCTGGTCGAACGCGACCGGCTGCGACGAGAGGTCGCGTATCTCAACAAGGAACTCAGGGAGGCCGTACGGGGATGTGAAGAGGCGTGGAATGAGGTGGAGTTCCAGAAGCTACAGGTCGCCCAACTCAGAAATTCCCAGTCCTATCACGTGCCTGCACCCGCATGGCGCGATGCCCCAATGACGAAGGCGGACGCCTCCGAACTATGGTTCCCGCCCAGGGGGAACGTCATACCACTGCATCGCTCGCCCATGGCCTTCGCTGGGAGGCGGGAGTGAGCTACGAAATCGTCCAGAGTGTGGAGATAGATGGCGGCTCTGTTGAGCCGGCCGGGAGAAGGGGAGCGATGTCTGACCTGACCATGAAGCCCGGGAGGAGTGAGGTCACGTTCCTCATCCAGGATGAGGACACGGAGACCAAGATCGTCCTCTCTGTGGAGGACGGCAAGGAAGCTCTGCTGCGGAAGCTGCACAGGGTCGGTATGCTGGCGGATCCTGGATCGGAGACGGCAGTCAAGGCCGCGACGCTTGGAGCCGTTGCCCCAGGAGACTTCCGTTCGCCTCCGCCCCAGACGGGCAACGGCTGGGCAGTCTTTGCCCAGCCGGAGCTGCCGGACCGCCTGGCTGGCGAGGTCGAGCTGATCGACCCTGAGGAGGTGGGCGATGAGTGACATAGACGCCAAGGTCAACGCCTGGCTCCTGAAGAAGTATCGGGCGGAAGCGCGATCGCGCGGATGGCAAGCGCACCTTGCGGCCTGTCCGACCACGGTCGTCAAGGTGGCGGACATGGGATGGGAGTGCGACTGCTACTCGGATTACACCCGGGATGACCGCTTCACCTTCACGGCTAAGCTTCGCTGCGAGCACGGCGAAGAGGCCGGGTGGTCGTATGGCTCCTGGAGCAACCTGCCGGACTTCATAGACGAACTGGGCAGCTACGCTGACTCGGACTGCCCCTACCGGGAGGATGACGAGTGAGCGCGAGGGATGACCTGCTTGACTGGCTGGAGTCCCATCCGGATTTTCTAGAGCATCACGCAACCATGGAAGAGGTGGCGGATGACATCTTGAACCGCCACGCCCACGAGCTGGCGGAGGAGATCAGAGATTACCACTTCTCCCCAGATGGTGAGGGTCCGTGTTGCGAAGACGCCCGAGGGGCATTCGACGCTGTCGATCTGATTGACCCGGAGGCGGGGTGACAGCCAGGGCATGCCACTACGCCCGGATGGGCCAGGAACTGCATGACACGGTCGGGTGTGACCCCCTTGGTCACCGGATAGTCCTGGCCCTCCTGAAGTGGTGGGACATCAGGACCGTAGGGGACCTGCGGACCGAACTGGAGATCGACCACCGCTTCATCCTGAGGACCAGGAACCTGGGGCTGGCCGCCGACAGGCGCGTGAAGGAGTCCCTGGGCCTGTCCGAAGAAGCGAAGCCCTGAGCCTCACTGCCTCAGGACATCACACAACAAAATCCCCCCGCCTTCCGGCGGGGGGATTTTCTGTGTTTCAGGCTCCGAGAAGCTGCCAGAGGCTGACCCCGCCGGACGTGCCGGCGGCCACGGTGAATCCGGCAACCATCAGGATTTTCTTCTCCAGGGCGGTGACCCTGGCCTTGAGGTCAGAGATCTCCCGCTCGGCATTGTCTGTGCGCTGAAGGGCCCCATCCAGCATCCCCTTGACGGTGGCGAAGCCGGTGTTGACCTCGCCCTTCAGTTCGGCCAGGGCAATCGCCACCCCGAATTCAGTCTCACCCATGACTTCTTGCCGCCCACCAGATGTTCTCGTCCTCAGCAAACCTGTTCATCTCTGCTCCTACAGGGCTAGCGCCACGGCGCTGACAGTCACGCCCTCGGCAATGGCGGTGACGTTGATCCGCATGGCGGACACGGGCATATCCACGATTCGATGAGCCCTGACGTTGGCCGTCAGGGACAGATTCGGGGGAACCGGAGTAACGGCGAAGAAGGTCTCGCCATCGATACTGAACTCCGGCTGAATGGTGGCCGTGCCGCCAGACCAGGTGATCTGGAGGACATAGCAGCGGCTCTCCGGCATGACAACCGGGGCCGTCTGCCCCACGGTGGTCACGTCAGTGGCCAGGGGAATGGCGGGCATTTCCTAGTCCCTCAATCCTGGTGGTCTCAGGCGCTCCAGAGCGCCTGCTGTGGCCCGGTCCAGAACTCCTGTGACCGGGAGGTTCAGAAGCCTTTGAATGCCCCGCAGGGACGCTTTCGTGGCGTCGTCCAGCTCTCCTGTCTCCGCCACTCCAAGGGCCCTCTGGGCCGTCTTCACGGCCTCTCTTTCAGCCTCTGTGACGGGTCTCAGGATGTGCTCCCGGGGCATCCAGTCGGTCATTACTCCTCCGGGTCATCCCAGATGATCCGAGTCGCCCCACCGTGGCCGTGCACGATCTCAGCATCTTCGATGCGATCCCAGTGGACCGTGCTGGGCCAGGGGCCCCGCCAGCGAACAGAGGCCGTCCCGTCCGGCCATCGCACGCCATCGGCCACTCTGCCCGTGCCGGACACTCCGGTGACATCTATCAGCCGCTGAAGGTGGAAGCGGCGAGGCTGGGTCATTTCTCCCCTAACTCGAAACCACGTCTGCGATGGTCCGCAGGCGGACGTACAGATAGCCGCCATAGGCGGCGTTGTTGTCCCCCGGAGGGGATGTCTGGCGGAACTCGTACTCGTCCACGAGTACGAGATAGCTGTAGCCCGAGGCGAGATCCTGATAGGTGACCCCATCGCCTCGCTGGGCCATGGTCTCAAACTGCTCTAGGCGAGCAAGGGTCCTGCCCTCGTACCCCACCTGCTGTCCGCTCCTGTCCTGCTCGAAGTCGAAGCAGCTCAGCGGAAGCTGGAAGATCCGCTGTCTCAGCTCTCCGGGGAGGGCCTTGAATTGCCAGCCGTTGACCTCCGGTCCGAGGGCGGCATTACTGCCGTCCCGGGTAAAGGTCAGCTTGAGCTGGAGCCATTCGGCGGCAGTGGCCGGCGACTGGAGAAGAACGTTCTCCGCCTCAGCTCCACCGGTCACGGTGATGACCGTGGTCTCACCCCCGCCGGGATCAATCACGGATGCCGTGAGGGACCCGGAGAGGGAGGCCGGTGTCCTCAAGGTCAAAAACTTGAACAATTTCCCTGTCAAGGTGTTGTACCTGACGCGGCCCGTGACGAACGTGCCGGTGGATTCCAGGCTGGTGGCGTGCTCCAGGTAGGAACCCTGCCCCCGGACCGTGAAGACCATCCTTGAGGAATTCCCCAACAGGGTCACGGAGTCTACAGTACCCGTGACGTGGGCCTGGAGGTCTGTGGCGTAGGCATAGCGTAGGGAGGGCGTGACGCCCTCATTGGCTATCGGTTGGCCCAGGTCTACCCGGTACAGCCCGGACCGGGAAGAAATGGCATTCGTCGCGGCGACGAAGAAGAACCGGTCATAACCCGCGACACTTCTCACTCCCGAAGAGTTCTCGAACAGCAGGGGCCCGTAGGCGATATCCCCGTTGTCATCGATTTCCCCGACCCTGAATCCCCGGCTCGTGCCAATACCGACATACGAGCCGAGGTACGTGGTCATGCTCAGTACGGTCTCGCCCAGCGGGAGCTGGGCCGTCTGGATGCCGCCGCTGGCGAGCGTCGGGACGGCTCCGTCCGTGTCCAAGATGAACTTGTAGATAGCGCTTTGGCTTCCGGCGTACCCGGCCACATAGATGGCGTTGGTGCCCTCGGCAACGGCGCTCCAGCGCCAGGAGCTATTCAGGTGAGTGAACTTGGCGGATGGCAGGGTGGGCCCAGTGCCTACCAGTTCGTAGACGCTGGCCCCTATGCCGGCAATGAGCCGTCCCTTCACCCATCCCATGGAGACATTGCTGGAGCCGGTGTTCCACAGAAGGGACCCGGCGCCCGTACCGGTGCCGGAGTAGACCCCAGTGGAGTCGGCAGCGAAGTACCTTGTGCCGTCGCTCGCGAGGGCCAGAATGGTCCCTGAGCCGCCCCACGTGATGGTGGTGGAGGCAGAGCCTGTGGAGGACTTGAGAGCCGTTCCTACGGCGCTCCAGTACCTGTCTGTGCCGTCATTCCAGCCCAGTACGTAGTGAGCGTTGGCGGACCCGTCAGCAATGTCCTGAGAGGTGGCCTTGAGCAGAGTCAGCTTGCCGTTGACCCACGGGTTGAGACCCGTGGAAGTGCCGTACTGGATGGCGTACTGGTTGGAGGCGTCCGGGTCCTGATAAAGGAGCCCGGCGCCTCCAATGAAAGTGGACTGGCTTCGCAGCCACCAGTCAGCGAGAGACTGCTCACCCGGGATCTCCTGCTGGTCAATCTGTTCTTTGCGGATCTGCGCCAGTTCACGCGTGAGCGGGCGATCCGGGGTGATTGCCAGGAGGAACGGCATCCCGCCGATCGCCACGTCATAGGCAATCCCCTCAGGGGTGTACGTCTCCGAAGCCCGCCCGGTTCGGGCGGATAGCGGGAGCGGCAGGTGACTGGGCAGGATGGACATCAGCCCACCCAGGCGGCAGAGCAGGTGACGTTGGAGCCTATGCCGATCGTGGAGCTGGCGGAGCTGGTCCGCAGGGTGATGACGCCATCGGTGCCAATGCGGGCCTCGCCGGACTCAGTCCCGGTAGACCAGGAGGCGCTGACATTGAAGGGTGGCCGCCAGGTGCTGGGCAGAGTTGCCATTGAGGTGTCGGTGATATTGCCGGTGGAGCTGGCGGCAATGCTGGAGCTGACCGTCATGATGACCGTCACGGCCGTGACGCCGCAGGTCCGCTTACCGGAGTAGTCATTCACGCTGAATCCCGACGATGCCGTGGGGGCGGTCATCGTCTCGATCTGGGCACTGAAAACGTCATCGGTTTTCAGGGTATTGGCCGCAGAGCGGTAGAGGTTGGTGTCTGCCGACCCGGCCCCGGTAGACCAGTTGAGAGAGCCGTCCGCGTTGATGAAAAGACGCCCGGCAGTGTCGCCCGTGACACGAATGCTGAGGGCCGTAATGGAGGAGGACGACTCATAGAGCCGTAGCGTTCCGGTCGCCGCCAGAACGGCGGCTGCCTCCCGCTGAAGGAAGGTGTCTGCCGAGCCTGCGCCGGATCCCCAGGCCAGCAGCCCGTCAGGCCCCACCTGTAGGCGGGGAATGGCGTCCCCGGTGACCCGTATGGCGGCCACCAATTCGCCGGTACCGGCCTGGAAAACCGGGATTGTGGCCACAGTCGCGCCCCCGGTAAACACGGCGGCGCCAGGGAATGTCGGGGTCCCGGCGAAGTCCGGGTTCCCGGAGAAAGCGGGGTTGCCTGAGAATGTACCGGCTGACACGGCCGGGGAGGTCAGGGTCTTGTTGGTCAGGGTCTGGGTGTCCGTAGTCCCGACCACGGAGCCGGTCAGTCCGTGGACGCCGCTGGAAGCGGCCTCATGGGTACGGAAATCGGTAGCGTCAACGGCGTTGTAGACGTGCCTGACAACGGCCCCGGTCGAATGTGACTGGGCCGAGGTCCCGCCAAATGCCCGCTCGACAGTGAGCGTGGTAGTCGCGGCACTGGTGACCTTCACCAGCTCCTCCGTCGCAGCCCCGTAATCCAGGGCCAGGATGTATGGGAAGGAGCCCGGCAGGCCGGCGACAGAGGTCACAACAAGGGTCGTGGCCCCTGCCGTGATTGACCCATTGAGGGTAGTAGCGAGGGCCGTGTTGCTGTAGAAATATGCGTTGGCCATCAGGACCCCTGATAACTGGCGAAGGTGGGCACCTCAGCGAACTGGCGTCGCTTCTCTCTGAGAAGCGCCTGCTCGTACAACCCCTGGTAATAGGCGGCCGTCCTGAGGGCGCTCTGCGGCTGCACAATGGTGCTGCGCTCTGCGGCTTCAACGGCTCTCTGCTGGAGGCGCCCCGCCTCATAGGCGGGCGCCAGACGGGCGCACGCCCCATAGAGAACCACATCCTCCACGGAGGCCGGATAGCCGGTAGTCGTCAGCTCCGCAGAACCACTGGAGAGGGCGGTCGGGGTCTTGGCGTACACGACCCGGTACTTCTGTCCGGGGACAATCTCGTCCAGGAGCTGAATGCTCTTGCCGCTGGCGAAGTCCGTGGTGTTCGCCTTGGGGTTGAACCTGTAGTTCTGGAGCGGTTGCCACACCTTGGTGGGGCCGACCGTCTCTCCGGTCACGTACCAGACGTCCATGGCCTCCGCCGGCATCTCGTACTCGAAGACCACGGAGACCCTGGTGATCTCCGTCGTTCCGAACGCCACGAGATCCGGGTAAAGGCCGGTGATGGCCTGATTGATGGCTTCCTTGACCCTGGCGCGGGGAAAGGCGGGAGCGCTGGTGATCAGCGCGTTGGCGCTGTGGCTGGCGGCCGTGGTGCCCTGGTAGCCACGGCCATTGACTCCACCCATGACGGTGACTGCACCAGTGGTGGAGTCGTAGGACCGCACGAGAACCAGCTCGTCGTCAATCTCCACCACCCCACGGCCGATGTTGCGGACATCGGCCGTGTCCACGGTGAACGTCGCTGCGGAGGCGGTCATGTCAGCGCTCAGAGCGCTGACGGTCTCCTGCGTCAGGGCGTAGCCCAGGAGCTGCTGCCGGACCTGGGCCGCCAGGGCGTTGAGAGTCGGCATCCCTACTCCAGTAGCTCGCCAACAGCGCTGGCGCTGCCGGAGTAGGTGGTCCCCAGGGAATTGACCAGGTTCAGCGTGACCGCGTTGCCCGCAGGCGCGGTCACGCTGACCGGACCAAGGGTAGAGACCGTGGCCGCCGTGTCCCGGAAGGACACCGCGACGGCCAGGATCGTGTCAGCGGCCGGAACCGCGTTCGTTCCTGCCGTCACCACTCGGGTGTCTCCATGCGCTGCCGTGGTGCGGTTGTTGGCCGCACAGACGCTGATGGTCCCCCGCCAGGTGCGCCCGGCGGGAATTGTCAGGAATGCCGTAGAGGTAGTGCTGTTCTGCACGACCACCCCGCCGCACAGATTGTTGCTCGGGTGGGTCTTTGCCGGGACCGCCCCGACTATCCCGTCAGGCATCGCCCACCTCCATGGGTGTGGCCTTGCTGAAATCGCGGCCGTATGCCATGCCGTGCTCGTCGCTGAGGCGACGGGCCTCCTCTATTCCCGCCATGCGTGTGGAATCGGGCTGTATGCCCTCTGCGCGGGCCGCCCGGTAGGCGGCAAGCTCCCTGTCCCACGCCTTCTGCGTGGTCCCGTCAAGCCCCCTGGAGGGGCTTGCCAAATAGGTAGTAGTAGCCTTGGCCTGAAGGCATTCCCCGTAGCTCCGGTGATTCTGGGTGCTGCACCCGCTTGTGCACCTGCTCATCAGTGGAACTCGCCCTCCTGGGCGCCCTCAGTGCGCGCGAGGGTGTTCGCATGCTCAGCAGTGCGGTTCAGGATCTGCTGCTCATCCTGGTTGATGAGGGTGCCGTTGCCGCCATTGCCGGTCGGCTCGCAGTGATTCGCGTCCATGATCAGACCGCCGTAAAATTCGCCTCGGTGACGCCCACGCCTGCCGCTATCAGAGCGGCCCTTACGGCGTCCGTTACTTCATACTCATGGCCACCCATGTAGACCATGGTGGCCGCAGCCATTTCATCCTGAGTAGGGAACCGGACGGCCGAGTAAACCCCGGCCGTCTCAAGGATCGTGATTCCCCTGGCCAGCTTGACCCGGAGGAAAAGCCGGTTCTCCCAGGACGCCGGACCCTCATCAACTGATGGGGTCCGGAACGTCCATGGCATCGTCAGCTCGCGTCAATGGTGCTGGTGGTTTCCACCCGGAGAAGGGCCTCTTCCCGGTAGCGGGCCCAGCCCGCGACGCCGTACCAGCCCAGGGGCCGGAATCGGGCCAGCTTGTCCACGATGGGCCCGGCCACGATGTGGAATTCCTCGGCCACGGCCTCCGCCAGCGCCTGCTGGCCGAAGTAGTAGCTCCGGAAACGGCGGACCGTGTTGTCCCCGGTACCGGCGTCCACCGCGTTGTAGCAACGCGGGGATTCCACGTAATAGGCACCCTCGTAGGTGCCCATCTCCCCGGCCCAGATGTTGCCCACGGCGCTGTACTCGTGCGGCTGGCGCCAGCCGCCCGCACCGGTCTCCGCCCGGAAGTCGTGAGCAACCTCAGGGTGCATCAGCCCGTGATACAGGCCGCCACGGCGCGGGACAGCGAGCGAGGTGCGGAGCTTCGCCACGGCCATGCGGGCGATGGCGGAATTGAAGCTGTCCGTCGCCGTCATGGTGGTGGCGACATTCGAAGAGGTCGCGTTGGTCACGTAGGAAAGGACGCCAGCCTTGCGCTGGATGAGGCGCGAACCGCCGCGAACCACCGTCTGAACAACGGTGTCGATGCTCGCTGCCGCGTTGTAGGAGATCATCGACGCGATAGCGGGATCGACATCGGAAAGCGAGAACAGCTTGAGCTTCCGGGTCCGAAGGACCGGGGTGCCGTACTCATTCAGCGTCAGCGTCTTCGTGGACGGATTGCCGACCGCGACCGAATCCGGGTCGGTCGTCTCAGTAAGAGTGCTCGTCGCCTCAGCGAGGTCCGACCACAGTTCCAGCGTGATGCTGGAACCGGGGGCGGTGAGCTGGGAGGGCCGCTTGTCCGCAAAAGCGCGGAAAAGAGGCTGAGAGCGGAGCTGAAACTCAAACAGCCTGTCATACGCGGTCTGAACCGCGTTGCTCAGGGCTGAAGTGTCGGTATATGCGTTGGCCATGACCTGTCCTGGCGAAGAGAGTCGGGGGAGGTCAGAACCAGTGCCGGGCTACCAGGAGAAGGGAGACCCATTCGCCTGCATGATCTGGGCGAATTCCTCGGGAGAGGCGTTCGCAAGCCGGTTCACCAGCTCTGCTTCCGCGCCCTGGGGCGGCGCCACACCTGTGGCGCCGGCCTCACTGATCAGCCTCATCTGGTCCTGCTGGTCAGCCGGGACCGTGCTGGGCGGGGGGCCCGCCGGGGCCTGGGGCAAACGCGCGAGCGCGTCACCGTTGGCCGTCAGCCAGTCATCCAGCTTCTCGGGCTCACCCGTGAAGAGCTTGGCTCCGCTCGGGCTGTAGCCCTTCGCCCTGAGCGTTTCGGCCACCTGGGACTGTCGCCGCTCTGCCTGAAGGCGCTCGTTCTCCGCCCGCAGTTCAGAGACTTCACCAGCGAGCTTGTCCATGCGGTCCCGGAACCACTTCGGTTCCTGTGACCCCTGACCCTGCTCCTGGCCGCCATCGGCGTAGTCATTGAAGCCGTATTCGCTCATTGCGTTGTTCTCCCGTCATCTCTTCGCGGCCTGCTCGCCCTCCGGGGGAAGGGTCTGCGCTCCGCTACCGGGCTCAGTCCAAGTGGGGCCGGTCGATCCACTCATCGGAAGAATACTTCCGCAATGCGGAATAGTGCAACTGCGCTTTAGGTCTGGCGATAGCCAGCCGAAAGGCCAGCCCTGGCTCCGCCAGCACGAGAAGCAAACAGGGCGCGCTCCTGCGAACGCAGGCGCCTGCCTGCGTTACTCGCTGAGCCTCCGGGCTCGAACACCTCTTCCTGGCCCATGCTCTGCGTCCACTCAACACCGAAACGGCGGGCAATGGCCCGCATGGGGTCCAGCGCCTCCGCAACCTGGGCAAAACCCTCCTCGGCGGCAGCACCGGAAATTCCCATCGAGACATACCGCTCGAAGGTGTCCCGGTCAGTCAAAAGACCGCGCCTCAAGGCCGCTGCGCCGATGCGCGCAGCCTCCGCCTGGCGCTGGAGAACCGGCGCAGCCCTGGCCTGGTCAAGGAAATAGGCGACAATGCCACCTTCGTCCACACCAAACATCTGCTTCAGCGCCTGGCGCTGGGCCGGATCGGCACTTTGTGCGAGGGCAGCCGCGTCATCCACGCGGCTCTTGATCTCCGTGGGGCTGACGTCCCCGGCTATCCACTTCTCGAAATCCGTGGGCGAATCATAAAAACCCTTGGGGAGTCCCGCGTCCGCCAGCACCTGGCGGTACGCGGACTCCGTTGCCAGGTACTCCGCAGGGCTCAGAACAGGGAGGCCCGCCTTCTGCCGGGCCTCATTCCCGGCGAACCGGGTCTTGTACTCCTTCGTGTCCTGAAGGAGGATCGCCACCGTATCGGCGCTGTAGCCGGCCTTGGTGTACTCGTAGATCTTCCCCGCGAGGGAACCCAGGCCATAGCTGTTGAACATGGCCGTGAGGGCGCTGAAGGCATCTCTGGAGGCCCCGGTGAGGAGCTTGTCATATTGCCCCTGAAGTTCGTATACGCGTCCCTGAGCGGCGTTCTGGCGGGCCTGTGTGGCCGCCAGCCCCTTCTGGGCTGCGGTCAGCCTCTTCTGGTATTCCTCGGCCTTCGCGCCCTTGGCGGTCTTCAGCTTGGCCGTGTAGTAGTTGACCTGGCTGTGCCACTTCCCGGCCCAGGCACTCTGCTCCGCCTGGATCTTCTTCTGCCGGGCAATCTCCTTGGGGTTGCTCGCCGGGGCGGCAAAGCCCAGCGAGCGCTGGAACTCCGGCGGGATGTACTGCGCGGGTGTCGTCACCGGAGCCTCCTAGTAGGCGAATCCGAAATCCTTCAGCACTTGATGGGCTATGCCCATGGCGCTGTCCTGGGCGTTCTGAGTCTTCCGCCACATCGGGTCAGCCCGAAGCTGCTGCTCGAATTTCCACAGTGGAGTTGCCTCGCCGGTCGGCAGGCCCTCCATGGCCTTTCGGACATACTTGTTGCTCAGGGTGTCCACGTCCGTGTCAGGCACTTCCAGTATCCGGGATACCGCTTCCACGTAAGGGGCGGCGAGATCCTGCACGGACATGCCGGCGCGGATCTGCGTGGCATAGGCCCGGTAGCGCGTGGCGGCCTGGTTCCGGATGTAGGTCTCGTGTTCCTGGATGGTGGATTTGCCTGCGGCGATCTTCCGTGTGGCGTTCTGGTACCAGGTCGTGGAGTAAGTCATCCCCATCTGGTAGGCCAGGTCATGCAGGTCATCCCATGTGGCCGCAGCCTCCCCTTGCGGGAGGCCGTCCTTGAATGACAGCTTGCTTCCCAGCCACGCCTGAAGGCGTGCATCACTCCACCCCTGGGCCAGCTTCGCATATACCGCGTCATTGAGCTGATCGGCCGTGAGGCTCGCGCCGACCTTTTCCGCCATGAGCTTGATGGCGGCAGCCGCGTTGTTGCGATCCTGCTTCCATGTGGCGGGGTCGGTGTACTTCAGGGTCAGGTATTCCCTGGCGGTGTTCGACTGCCCGCGCCACCACTTCGTGGCCTTCAGCGCCGCCTGGAAGCGGGTGGCTGACCAGGACTGGCTGACTGCCTTGTCAAAGAGCTTTTTCAGCTCTTTGCTGGAGTTGATCAGCCGGAGGCTGAGGCCGAACGATTCGGCTTGCTCGGGGATGCTCATGGGTGTCACCGTGGCCACATCGAAAGAGCCCGACGAAGAAGAGGAACCACCACCGGGCATGCCAGCGGCGATGTCAAGGACGGAGTCCACGTAAGACTTGATGGACGGCCCGCCCTGCTGGGCGGCCGTGGACATGTGCAGATCCGGATTTCCGGAGTACCAAGCCGAGGCGGCGCCACGGGCGCCGTACAGGTCCCAATACTCCTTGAGCTTCCCCCGAGCCACCGCTTCCTGAGCCTCAGGATTGGTGAGGAATTCCCCCGGGGTGAGACGGCGGCCGTAATACTGCTGAGTCCACGGCCCAATGTTCGTCTCCAGAACCTGGTACTTGCCGAGGGCCCGGCCGTAGCGAGTCGGAGGGCCCTTCGCCGTGTAATTGTTGCCGCTCTCCTGCTGGGCTATCGCGGCGAAGAATTGCTCGAAGGTAACGGCCATGGCTACGCCAGGAGGCCCATATCCGCCAGCACCTGGCGGCCGACGTTCATCGCACTGTTCTGGGCGGCCTGAGTCTGTCCCCAGCGCGGATCGTCCCGCAGGGACGCCTGGAAATCCGTGAGGCTCATCGGGGCCGGATTCCCGGCCGCGTCCAGCTTGTTGAGCGCCGACCTGATCTTCGGCGTGTAGAGATCCAGGTCTGTATCCGGAAGCTCCAGCTCCTGCGCCATCATCTGGATATAGGGACTGGCGATGTCCCTGACGGACTCGCCGGCCTCAATCTGCGCGGCGAATCCGGGATACGCCCCCGCCGCCTGCTGGCGTAGGTTGACCTGCACTTCCTCCATGCTGGCCACGCCGCGCACGATGTACGCCGCGTAGTTCTTCACCTGCTGCTCGGAGATCCGGATTCCGAGGTCATACGCCTGCCGGGTGATCTCCTTTGCGGCGGCACCTGCCATGCCGCCCAGGGTGTGGTTCTCCTGGAAGTCGATGTACTTCCCCAGGAAGTTCTGGATCTGCTCGTCACTCCATGCGAAGTGAATGGAGTCCCGGGCCAGCCTGTCCAGTTGGCTCTTGGTGAGGATGGCGCCCATCTTCACGGCCGCCTGCTGGAGCGCTATGCGCTGCGCCTCCATATTTGCCCGATAGGTGGCCGGGTCGGATGCCGCCAGCACCTGCGCCTCACGGGCGCTGCTGGAAGTCTCCTTCCACCAATTCGTATTCTTCACGGACGCCTGGAAGCGAGAGGCAGTCCACTGCCCCTCCACGGCCTGCCTCAGCAGTCGCTGAAGCTCCGGCTGGCTCTGGAAAAAGGCGAACGACATCCCGTATCGCTCGGCCAACTCGGGGCCCTCCAGGGCCTCTGTGAGGGCCGCAGAGGCGTTACCCGTTACCGGGCCACCCGGAGCCCCTGAAACGCCGGGAACGCGGCGTCCAGCCATGAATCTATCGGCGTAGTAAGAATCCCCGAGAGATGAAATCTTGACCACGTCACCGGTCCTCGGCGCGTGGATGAACTTCCCTCCACCGAGATAGATGCCCACGTGATCGGGACCGCCCTTGGAGCGGTCCGTGTCGAAAAAGACCAGGTCTCCAGCGTGAAGATTGTCAATGCCAACCGAGGCGCCAACGTTGATCTGTTCGTATGTGACTCTCGGCAGGTTGATGCCATGGGCGGCGAATGCCTGCTGAACCAAGCCGGAGCAGTCCACGCCGGAGGAGAGGCTGTTGCCTCCCCAGACGTACTGCACGCCCAGCGCCTGGCGGGCGGTGGCGATGATCTGCTCTGCGGAGATGGCCATGGCTACGCCCCGAGGCTCGGGGAGCCGAAGACCATCTGCTCAAGAGCATTCTCGTAGGTCGTCCCTGCCTGGACGACCGCGTACTCCTTGGTGTTCTTGACCTTCTGCTCCGCCAGGTACTGCTTGCCGGCCGAATCCAGGCCGCCGGAGGCGACGGAATTGGTTCCGATGATTTCCCCTGTGACCGGGTCATGTTCTGTGGTGGTGGTCTGGGTGACTGGCGCTGCGGTCTCAGCAGCCCGAAGCGCTTCCGCGAACGCGGATAGCTCACCCGTACCGGGGTCACGACCCATGAGCTGCTGGAAAGCGGACGTCGCCAACGCCTTTGCGGTGGCCGGGTCAGTCAGGTTGACGGCCGTGTCAGTTTGCGTCTTGAAGCGGGGACCAACATACCGGCGCTCGCCCGTGAGGCGGTTGATCTCAAAATCCGGATTACTCGGGTCCCGGGCCCAGCCACCCTCGGAGACGCCGCTCTGGCGGACATAGGAGGAGAGAATGTCCCACGGGGAAATCTTCCGCCGATCCGAGGATCCAACAGGGTTGTAGTAGCTCGCCTCCTCCACCAGCGTCCGCCACAGGCGAGCTGCCTCTATCTGCCCACCATCGGCGGGGATGAGACCAGACAATTTCGCCTGAGCGATAAAGTCCGCCCGGCGGCGGGCGGACCACTGGTTGAACTCGTAAACGGCCGTTTCGCCAGTAACGAACCGGTCGCCGGTTGACCACCCGGAGACACTGGGATCCAAACCCTGGGCCCGGAGCTGCCGGGCGTGGGCGTCCGTGGGGGCCACGGGGCCGCGCCCCAGGTATACAAGACCGGGGTAATTGGTCTCCGTCTGGCTCTGAGCCTGTCCGGCGCTGCCATAAAACTGCGCCAGGGCGTCCTGCTGTGCCTGCATATCAGGGCTCAGGACTCCAACGCTCCCGCCCCCGGAGCCCCCGGACGACTCACCGCGTATCGCCATCAGGGCAGCGCTCCTTCCTGCGCCATCCGCGCCGACTCTTCCTCGGTGTCCACGCCGAGGTCTCTGCTCAGGTACCGGCTGTAGAGGTCACCGAAACCCGTATCGGATTCCACGAGCTGGCCCGTGAACGCTGTCCAGCGACGACGAAGGTCGGCGTTAGCCCTGGCCCCCAGGGTCGTGAACTCGCGGGCTGACAGCTCCTGTTGGATGGCCCTGCGACCCTCCAGGTAAACCTGGAGGGTCCGGAGGTCAACCCTGTCCGGATCTCTCGCCAGCACCTCAGATGCCACGCGCTCAAGGGCGGGGATCAGGCGTTCATACTTCCTCGCATCAAAGGAGAACCAGTCCTCGGACCACTGCTCGTTGTAGTACGGATTCGCGCTGCCGTCCGGCAGCATTGGCTCTCCGAGCATGTGCACGAACGCCTGGCGCTGCGCCAGAAGATCTTCCGCGCCGGGGTCTTCCGGACTCACCAGCCCGCGCTGGACGAGCTGGGCCGTAAGGCCATTCATGGTCGCCGTGTACTGCGCCCAACCGCGACGACGGTTGTTCTCCTCCATCGCCTCGCGCGCGGTCAGCCTGCGTCGCTGCGCCTCCGGGTCGCCCGGCTCAATCGGGTGGTTGAGCTGATAGGCGTACGCCTCGGGACTGAAAGGCCCATTGCCCTCCGGGCCGATGATGAGGCTGCCCAGCTCGGGCAGCTCTCCCAGGAGGTCGGCATACTGCTGAGACAGCTCAACGGCCTGATTCGTGGCCTGCACGCCGGCCACATTCTTGCTCATGCTCTGGGCGAAAACAAAATAGTCGTCCCCGAAACGGGACAAGAATTCCATGTCTGCCGTCTCGGGGTCAGCGTCCCGGAGAATGCGATACTGCTGACGATAGAATTCGTACGCGTCCTTGCGCTGCGTGGCTGCTGGCTGGGTGAAGGCTGACGCGGCGGAGAACAGCCAGTAGTTCCGGGTCTGATCCGCTATCTGCTGCTCGGTGGGCATCGGGGCGCCCTGTGTCTCATGCAAGAAGATCGCCCTCTGCATGATCTGCATCTTGACCTGCTGGTAGCGGTAGTCGCTGGCGTCGAACGCAATGAGGAAGTTGCGCAGGGTGCCCGGGGCGGCACCCTGAAGGGCCCTGGAGGCCACCGTGCCGCCCGTTGGGGCACCGAAGGGGAGAATCCCCAGATGCTTCGCCAGCTCCGCCTGAGAGGGCTTGTCCTTGACAAACTCACCCACGGGGATGGCGACAATGGGGCCGGTCCCTGGGTTGTACCAGGGGTCTCCCTGGGTCACCAAGTTGATACTGTTCTGGCTCAGCATGAAATTCCCGCTGGTGCGCTCCGCACCCATGGCTATACCGACCGGGGAGTCCACCAGCCAATCCGGCAACCGGCCCACGATGAAGCGGTCATTCTTCCTGGCTCGCTTCCGCTCGCCCGTGGCCGGGTCAACATAGGTGCCATCCGCGAAAATCGGGTCACCATTGGCCGTCTGGAGTGACCCCATGTACGCCGGGGCGTTGTACCACTTGGCGGCATACCCCAGGACTTCGGGCTTCTCTGCAATGATCCGCGCCCAGCGCTGAAAACTCTCCGCCGTGGCGGAAAAGAAGGGCGAGATGAAACGCAGGGCCGCTGCCGCGTCGGAGCGATGCGAGATGTCAAAAACGAGCCGCTTCATGTCCCGCTCCGCCAGGCGGCGGGAAACCTCCGCTACGCGCTCCACCTCATCAACCGTGCGCGGCTTCGCGCCCTGTCTTGCGCGCTGACTCACCACCGTTTTCAGGTGGCCCTCATAGAGCTGGTTGAAGAGGGGATGCCGGGAGAGCGTCTTACTCGGCAAATTGACCGCAAAGTTGTACCACATCTGCATGATGCGGTTCATGCCGGAGAACTGAGTCACCCCAGCCTGGCCCACATTGGCCATATGGACCGTAGGCCGGTGCAGCGGGTTCTGGATGGCATCCTTCAGGAATTCGGGCGTCACACCCTCCGGGGTAAGGGCCTGGGCCCGGATCTCCGGAAGGGGGAGGTACTCGTCCACCTCCGTACGGGCGCGCAGGACGATTTCCTCCGGGGTGGTCATGGATTCCACACCGAGCCTGCGCCAATAGTCACGCCCCTCCGGGGCGCGCTTGAGCCACTGGACTATCTCCTGGTCAGAGCGGCCGGCAACGACCATGCGCTCCATGGCGTCACCTGCGATCTGCGCATTGATCGCGTGCGCCCACGCTTCAGCGTGCTTCACTTCATCATCCACAGCGCTGATGGGCCGGGCGCCATTGTCAAAGCTGCGCAGCAGGTTCGCATGGATGAGCTGGCGATTGGTGCTGAAAAGCTGGTCATAGGCCCGTGAGGGCGAGATCCGCTGGGCGTAGTATTCCGCCCGCTGAGACCCGGCGAGAGCCGCAGGATACTCCTGATCCCCAACGCGGACCTTCTGGCCGCCCTGGCGGGCAACTTTGAATTCATGCCGGGGGGCCCCAATGCCGCGCAGCATGTCTGCGCGGCGATCCTCCAGGGCAGTCACCCGAGCCTGGAGGCCGGACGTGTCGCCACCGGAGGCGCGGACACGGTCCAGCTCGGGACGGATGGCGGCCAGCTCCTCATCCACATACCTGAGGGCACGGCCCTCCAGGGCAACGGCCGCGCCCTCCAGGGCGCGGCGTGACCGGTGCACCGTGTTAGTCACGAGGTTCTTCACGCCGTAGCCGGTGCGCATGGCCATAGTCGCCGCACCGAGGGCGGCAAACTGACTGGCTATGTCATCCCCGATAGTCCTGGGGATGTAACCGAGCCTGAAGAGGGTGGCGAATTTCCAATACTGGTTCAGGGTATCGCCTGCGCGACTGACCCAATCCCGAGCGCCACCAGCACCTTCGCGCAAGGCGCGAAACATGCTGGCGTTCCGGCGGACAAGCTTGTCGAATTCCTCAAGATCGTCCAGCACATAATTGTTAACCAGGCGTGAGACGGTGTGAGGATGAACCGCGACGCCGCTGCCGTTCTCGAATGCATCCACTCGGATGGGGGGAGCGTCGGGGCGGTTGAGCATGGCCGTGCTGTACTGACGCATGTTGTCGGCCAGCCCCGTGCGCTGAGCGCGCGTGGCCTCCCATAGCTCCAGGCCCGCCTTCGGGTCCAGGCCGTACTTCTCCGCAATGCGTCCCATGGCAAGGCCGCCAAGCTGATCCAGGAAAAGGCGACGCTCACCCTCAGAGGTCGTTTTCAGGTAGTCGTTCAGGATCTTCTGGCGCTGGCCGCCAGTGAAGCCGGGAATGCGGGCAAGCTGTGCTCGCAGCTCCGTGACATTCTCCTGGCGGAACGCCGCCCCGTTGTCCAGCTCCAAGAAGCCATTCGGATGTGCATTCTTCATGGAACGCACGAGCGTGACCGGAACGGAGAACGCGTCTCCGATGCCCCACAGACGGGTTTTGACCATCCCCGAGTTGACCAGGATGTCCGTGCCCTCCGGGGCTGCCACGGGGGTGATCCTGCGCCGGAACTGGCGGCCGAACTGGGCGTCCGCCTTGGCGTCCTTGGCGGGACCGGTTGCGTATGCCC
Source organism: Streptomyces sp. URMC 129 (assembly GCF_051386415.1). Taxonomy (NCBI): domain Bacteria; kingdom Bacillati; phylum Actinomycetota; class Actinomycetes; order Kitasatosporales; family Streptomycetaceae; genus Streptomyces; species Streptomyces sp. URMC 129. Next base: position 17,058 of record NZ_JBPQTQ010000033.1, on the reverse strand, counting down.
GCTGAGCCTCGGTGCGATTACGCGCTGCGGTAAACTGCCAGCGGCTCAGGTGAAGCTGGTCTATCTCGTCGGCGTGCTCAAGGATCTGGTTGTACCGGGACACCAGAGCCTCATCGGCACTGATGGCGCCATTCAGGCGCTCAATCTCCTGACGGATGACCCCCTGCGCCGCCTGGGGCAAGCGCGCGCCATAGGCGCTCAGGTTTGACCCCAGAACGGAGATCCGGCTGCGATAGCCGTCCATCCGCTGCGCAGCCAAAGCGTTTGACTGCGCCAGCCGCTCCGCTGCGGCCACATCACCCATTCCGACCCGAATGAAATCCCGGACCTCATCCGGGCTCTTCAGCACGGAATTGATGGCCCCCAGGCGGGGGCCCATGGCGCTCTTCAGTGCCAGGTCCGTGTTGTTGACCAGGGCCGGATTGTCCCGGTTCTCGTCCAGGAAGTTGATCAGCCGCTGCATGCGGCTGTCATTCACCAGCCGGTCAATGTCGTCCGGGCTCCAGCCGCCTTGAGGGCGGCGAGCAGTGGTGGCCGCCTGGCGCGCCTGACCGGCGACCTTCAGCGCACCCGTGACCGGATCGGCAAACCAGCGGAGAGCGAAATCGTCATAACCGCTGATGAGCCGGAAGCCCATGCTGCGCTCACGCAGGCCGGCAATGAATGCATTGCCCCCACGGGGATCGACCGGCATCCCCATTTCCTCAAGGAGTTGCTGCTGCTCCTCAGGGGAGTATTGATCCCAGTCCGGCGGCAGCATGGCCGCCGGGGGCGTGTAGCGGACAAGGGGGCTGTCTACCGCCTGCTGAGCGTTGCCGGTCTCGCCCAGGATGCCGAGTTGGTTCAGGAGCGGACCCGTGCCAGTGAAATTGCTGATGTTCCCGAGAATCTGTTCCGGCAGGGATGATTCTGCGTAAGGAAGCTGGAAAGCCTGACCAGGGCTGATGTACTGAGCGGCCGTCCATGTGCGACTCCACTCGTCGGCGGAGAGGAGCTGACCGGGGCGCTGGCCCATGAGGATGGCGGTGCTCAGCGGCTGAGAGACGTAGTTACTGTAGACGTACTCATAGGCGGCCGTGAAGGACTCCACACCCCGCTGCGTGACATCGCCCGCGAAATTACCAAGAGCCCGGTTCCGGGACTCATCCACATCGCCATCGGGATCGAATTCGACGTGAAGGGGGTTGATGTAGCGATCGACCGCGTTCAGACCACGAGTGGTGGCCTCAATACCAGAGGCGATGGCATTACCTGTATCCTCAATGAGGTCCGTGAACCAATTCCCCACGACTCACCCCATCTCGCTGGACGGATACAAGTCGATCTGCTCGGGGGTGCGAATCATGGACCTGGCGAGGCCGTAGCCCGCCAGGTCGGCCGGGGGGCCATAGAGGGCCATGTCCACAGCCAGGGCCGGGGCATCCGGGAAAGCCTCGAAGTAGGCACCCATGTCAGCCAGCCAGGTATCCATTAGGCAGTACCCCCGGCCCGGCCCTTGATGTAACGCACCAAATTGCGGGCGGCTTTGGAGCCGCCGCGATTGGCCATGTGCTCTAGAGCCGGGAGATACCCTATGAGAGTCCGCATGTCCTCGTCGGGCTGCTGACTCAGCCCCAGGGCCTCAGTGCCGGGCCCGGCACCCAGGGCGGCGCCGGCAGTGACCGGCACATCCGGACTGCCAGTAGGCTCACCGAATCCGGTGAGCCCTGACAGGTCGATCGGGACACCAGCGGCAGCGGCTTCGCCGCCCTCGGTCGCCCCGAGGGGCGCGCCCTGCTGGAGCTGGCGCAGCTCCTGACCCTCGCCATAACCGCCGCCGGTCGGCACGCGGACCGGCTGGCCGCCCTGCGGCCCGTCAGTGCGCTGCGACAGCGGGCCGGGCCCGGAGACGGGTGCTCCCCGCTCGGGCTGCCGGTACCCGCCGCGTCCGCCGGACGGTGTGGTCATCGTGCTCCTTGATCACTTTACGGGCGCCCGTAAAGTGATGGCTCAGTGAACAGGGTTGGCGTTGGCGCCGGTCGGCGTGGCCTTCGGCGCGAAAGTGGTGTTCGCCCAGCCGGGGCCAGTGTCAGCCTCACCCGCCGAGCGGGGGTTGTCCTGATTGCTGGACTCCAGCGGCATCTGGGTGTGGATGCCAGCCATGTCGCCCTGAAGGTGAAGCTGGGGCTTCTCGGTGCCCTCGTGGAACGGGTCACCAGCGAATCCGGGGTTGTCCATCACTTGCTCCTCTTGGTCTTATGCATATAGCAATACTTGGCCGGACGCGGGCCCCCGCTTTCCGCCCGGGGTGCCGTGCAGCCCTCCTTGGCGCACTGAAGCGCCTTCTCCAGCGCCGCGAGCGCGGCCTCTTCGAGAGGAGGGGCGTCAGGGCGAACGCGAAGCACAAACTGCGCTTGTTTCGCCGCGCAGCCGATGTAGTGCGTCTCAACGCCGTTCTGCGGACATCGGCCGCACTCCTGGCAAGTCACGCCGGGACCTTTCTGGATACAGTGGCCCGCATGTCGGGCCGTCCGCTGGATGTCAGCCCGGCGAGCATGGTCATCACGTCAGGGGCGCCGCCGGGCCCGAGCTGCGCCTGACCGGGGGCCACGTCCGGAGAGAGCCCTGTGCCGGGGTCCAGGGCTCCAGGCCCTCCGCCCAGGAGGGCGGCCATCGGGTCCGCCGGGGCGGCCTGCGGCTGTTCCTTCGGGGCAAATGCCCTCAGGACCGCCTCCTCGAAGGGGAGCTTGTCCCGGAGCTTGATCAGCTCCGCCATCTTCGCCAGCGTCTCCGTGGGGTCCATGCCCTGCTGGGCCAGGACGCCGATGCTTGCCGCCATGGCGTACACGCCCTGTTTCAGGGCGTCCACAACGCCTTCCCGGTCAATCTGCTTCTGTAGCTCCTGGACATCCATGTCCATGGGGAGCTGCTGCTGGACGAAGTCCCGGGGGACAAGCTGGTCTCCCCGAAGCTGAAGCAGAAAGATGAGCGCCTGGTTCGGGTTCATACCGGAGGCGAAACCGTAAGACACCGACACACGATATGAACCCTTGATGTCCTGCGAGGGCGTATACCGCTCCTCGAAGGGCGTCCCGTTGATGACGCCGGAGATTTCCTTCTGGGCCTCCGGCCAGAACCTCTCGTCCATCTCGAACGCCAGCTCAATGGCGTCAGAAATGGCTTGGCCAATCGTGAGCTGACCGGTACGGATCTGGATGTCATAGCCTCCGGCCAGGGCTTCCACGCCCTTTCCGGTGATGATGGAGGCGTCTATGTCACCGGAGGCCGCACGGGGCGTCCTGGTGGCGCGCATGACCTCCTCTGCCAGCAGGGAATCCTGCTGCCATGCGGCCGTGGGGATATCCCCGCCGACGCGGCGGATCTTGTCCGGAGAATCAGTGCGGATTACGGCATCGTCACCGAAGCTGATCTTCTGGACATCCGTGGGGAGCGCCAGCGGCGCCCGCACGGCCTGATTGGTCGCCTGGAGCCCCAGCATCGCCACGCGGTTGCGAGCCAGGAACGGGTAGACGGCGTCATCGAATTGCCCGCGATCCTGGTCGTCATACGACGGCTTGAGCGCGATGGCGACCGCGACCTTCCCGAAGGGATTGTCCATGTACGCCAGGACGAGGTTGTTGCGCTCCGGCATGTACAGGACGACGCAATGCGCGTCCATGTACTTGATGACCTCAAGCTCCGTATCGCCGGACTGGCCGGAATTCCAGGTGGCATCCCGCTTGCCCAGGATGGCGCTCTCGTGCATCGGGAACTTCGCCGCCAGCCGGCGGGCCGTCTCGCGCCATGTGCGCGTGTAGGACCGAATCTCGCCGTTCAGGCCCCACTCGGGGTAAGACCCCATCGGGTTGTCGATCCGGAGAACCGGCCTGCCGGACTTGAAGTCAGGCTCAACGACAATCGGCATGGAGCCGTACATCAGGTACCAGTCGCAGCCGCGCGGCATCTGCCGCTCAAGGCGGCTGTCGATGATGTAGCTGTACGCAATCTTTGTGCGCTTCGCGCTGCGCCGCTTGGCGGCCTCGGAGGTGCCAGAGCCGGTGGAGCAGTTGATGCTCGGCAGCGGCGCCAGGTTCTCCGCGAGCTGCCGAGCGGAAATATCGATCATGTTGGCCGTGATCGGCTTCGGCCAGGCGTCCGGCATTGTGCCGGGCGCAATGTTGTCGATTCGCTGAGCGCGGGCGTCATAAACCGTCTGGTGGCGCGCGTCGCGATCAGCATAGTCTCGCCTCAGCGCGTCAACGCGCTGGACTATGCCCTTCATCCGCTCCGGCTCAATCACCGCGCCTCCAGAACCTCAAGCTCACTTGAAGTATGCCCTATTCCGCCAGGCGCGACGCAAGCTTGTCCGCCACGGCTTCAGCCAGAGCCTCCAGATTCACGCCACCGACCTGAAGGGCGGCAATCTGCGCCTCCATGGCCTTTATGCGGGAGCGGACCTCGCGCAAGATGTTGCCCGTGTCAGTGATCACGAACTTCGGGGCCCACTCGGGATTCTGCTCGGTGCCCCACGGCACCTCGATCAGGCCGTCCTTCTCCCAGACGCGCTCTGCGATCTTCTCGATTTCCGCAGCAGTCAGCGGCATTTCCTCATCCTCTCCCGGGTTCCAGCCAGCGGGGTGCTTGAGTCGTTCCGCGACGCGCGCACGCACGTCGCTCATGGTGATTCCGGGGCCGCGTGGGTCGATCTTCCCGGGTTGCCACTCCAGGTGGCCGATTACCGAAGTGGGCCCCACGCGGCCCCAGTCATGGGCCCGACACAGGGCGGCGGAGGCGCGTACGACGGCCTCCACCTGCTCCTTGGGCCAGGGGTCCTTACCGTCACCGAGATTCACGCACTCGAAGCCGTAGAAGTGGGTGTTCCCATCGGTGTCCGCCTCGTTGTCGGCGGGAAGTGGAGCTTCCGCCTTAACGGCGGACAGGACGTCGCCATCCCCCTTGCCGGCGTGATTGGCGCGGCCGTGGCCGACCAGATAGACGGTGCCGTCCTTGGCGATCACGCCGTGGCACAGCGGCCCCGGAAGGTCCGAACGGCCGTAATAGCAAAGCTCCACGCTGTTCACGGTGCCCGAGGTCACCGTGTGGTGAATCATGACCCCGTTCACCGGACCCCAGGACCCCACATGATTCCGGTTGTTCGTCCGCCAGGACCGGTGCTCCACGACCTTCACCCCCTCCGCCCTGAGGGCGGCGACGAGTCGGTCAGCCGTCAGTGGCGTGGCCATCAGTTCAATCTCCCGTCCCACGTGCTCACCAGACCTTGCTGGAGGGCGTAGTCAATATCCAGGACAACCTGACTCTCCCGCTCGCGGGCGGAGAGAAACTCCTTGTCCGACTGGTGATGGTCGGGGAACTGGAGCTGAACCAGCTCCCGGGCGCGGATCTCCGCGAACCACAGAGCCATGACGACATCCGTGAGGCCCTTGGTCTCCGGGAACCACGCGCAAAGCTGCTCGATAAGAGCCCGGACACCCTCGGATTGCTGCGGATTCGGCAGTCTCAGGAGCTGCCGCCCGACCTCCCAGCCCTCAAAGAGGGTCGCCATGCTGGCAACGCCGAAGTCGGAATCCCATTTCCGGCCGTCCGTGTGATGCGGCTTGATGAGGCAGCCGCGCTTCGCCAGCTCCAGACGAATCTCACGATCCTGAACGATGGAGAGCTGGTACGCGTTGCGCTCCACCTTCCACTCCTGGATTCCGTATCGCTCGGTGAGGCGATACATTTCGCTCCGCATTTGATGCGGCGGAAGTGCTCGTTTGTTCACCACATCAAGAAGCCAGCGCTCACGAGACAGGCGATCGACCCCGAGCACGACCATGGCCGTGAATCCGGCCGCCGCCGGGTCAAGCCCGGCGATAACCGCCAGGCCCTCCATGCCGTGCTTCCGGTGGCCGGGGGCGCCGGCCACCATGCGCCCAGCAAAGCGCCGCTTATCCACTGAGCCCTGCACGGCCGCCATCTTGAACGTGGCGTCATCAGCCACCTGTTCCTGCTGGTAGACCATGCTCCAGTTGCGAGGGCTCATCTTCCGGCGCTTCTTCGCCAGAGCCCTGCCATCCCACATGGGCCATAGGCCGTCTTCGTCCTGGCGGACGAGCTTGCGGGCCGCAATGGTCACTGGAGGCCGGTTGGTGCGCGGCCACAGGGTCACCCAGTCCTCGGGGTCGTCCGCCAGTTCCAGCACGGCTGGCTGAGTCAGATACGTCCACGGGCTCTCGCCCTCGGCGTAGTAAGTCGGCCTCAGGATCTCGGAATACAGATCCACGGTCGCCATGCGGGTTCCGATGAGCAGCATCCGCCCGCCCGCGTCCGCGACACGGGAACCCACCTGGTTCTGAATCCAGTCAATCTGGGATTCGAACGCCTGGTGGTTGGTGTGATCCACACAGTCATCCATGATGGCCAGGTCACAACGGCTGCCATAGATCTGGCCACCGATACCCACGGCCTGGACCGTGGGGTCTTTTTCGCCGGAGTCCCGGCCGGCGACATAGATCTTGTCGGCCGTCCAGGCGGCGGAGCCCTCGGCAAAGCCCCCAGGGGGCCCGAACGCCTGCTGAAGCTCCGTGTACGCCTCGGACTGCGAAAGGCGGTCCTTGATGGCCAGGAGGAACTTCTTGGCCATGTCCTGAGTCTTGGAGATCAGCAGAATGCGGATGTTCGGGTCCTGCACGATCCGCCACACCACGTAGTTCACGGTGAGCGTGGTGGACTTGGCATGCTCCGGAGGCGTGTTGACCAGGATCTGATCCTCATCACCCCGGATGTACCGCTGCGCGGGATGCAGGTCGCGCGGCTCCCTGCCCTCCAGGAGGTCATACCACTGGAGGTGGTGCCAGAAGAGACGGGTGTTGAGATACCGCTCGCAGAACTCGGGGAAGCCCGGGACCTCGGCACGCTCCTGGCCGGAGCGTTCAGCATTCTGCTGTAGCGCCCTGTCGATCAGGTCCCGGAAGTCAGGGTCTGACTTCCGGTAGTAGTCATAGGTGCTCCTGGCTTTGCCGGCCTGCCTGCACCCCTCCTCGATCGTGAAGCCCATCCGGACCGTCGAGAGAATCGTCGCCTTGGCCTCCGTCGCGGACGCCTTGGAGACCCGCCGGTCCCGGGGGGCGAGTTTGCCATCTGCCATCACTCGCAGCTTGGCCATGCCGTCACACCCGCCCTCCGGGGCCCTTGGGGGCCCTCTGGGGGCCGCTCGCACTTTCCAGGATACCTTGTACTCGAACACGCATTCGAGGCCGCGAGGCGGCCGCACAGGGCTTTTCAACAAACTGTTGAGAAGTAGGCCGCAGAGGGCCGAACATGTGTGCGGTAAGATGGTCACTGCCGGGTTGAGCACGCTCCCCGGTCTCCCGCACTGAATGCGGAAGCAGGCCGTCAGAGGGCACCGCACAATCGCGCCCGGATTCGGCCGGGCGCATTCCACGAGGGCCAGGCGTCCGGAGGTCGGAGCGCCGTGGCGGACACACACCAGACCTGAGCCCACATGCCGCGCTGACCAGGAGTAATGCCCTGAGTCCTCCCCGCCACAGGGCTCCATGTCCCCGCGCGGAAGCGCGGGACACAGGGCGCCTGCCGGCGCCCCGGATATGGCGGCCACAAGGCCGCCCAGTGGTGATTAGGGGCCGCCGCAAGCGGCCCCCCAATAAGACTCCTCCGGAGCCCGGATAGGCGGCCCATAAGGGCCGCCATAAACCTGGGGAGTTTGCGAGCGAATTGGATGGACTTACCAGTCCATCCTCGCGAGCACAAGTTTAACAATCCCGGGTCAAAGACCCGGAAAACCGGACAGAACGAGACAAGATCGCCCAAGATCTTGGCTCGCGAGGATGTCAGAGAGTCGACAGACACTCTGACCTGCATGGATGCAGGATCAGACTGCTGCCTCCTCTCACCTGGATGGCCTCTGGCCATCATGGGAGCTGGCCTGACGGCCAGCTCATGTGTGCGCATACGCGCACGCACACGCGTGCACACGCACGCGCGAAGCGGCTCCTTCGTCGCCGCTCCCTCAGCCGCACAAGCGGCTGAGGAATGGACAGACACCACCTGGCCCGGCTGATGTCGGGCTCCTGTGCGTCCGGCGCCAGCCGGACGCCCTGGCACGCACGTGTGCGTGCGTGAGAGAGCCTGCCCCGTGCCGGATGGCCGCCCCGCCAGGGCGGCAGCCACACCCCTATGTGGCCGCCTGAGGCGGCCGTGGTCAGGGCAAGTCCCTCGGTCCCGCAGGAGCCCCGGCAGGGGCTCACAGAGCCGCATGAGGCCGCATGTCCCGAAGTGCCGCGACAGGGGCACCATGTGCCCCGGCCGGCCCTGATGTCACACAGGGTGTTTGACCGATCGGTAAGCAAGGCTTACCTCATCACATACTCTTCACATCTCTGACCTGGACCTCCACTTCTTGTTAGAGGTCGCGTCAGCACTTGCGTGCACGGAGCGTGACACACAAAGTGATCCGGAAACGGATCGCGAAAGGATCTTGCGATCCCGTACAACCTTTCGACCATTTGCCCTCCGAGCTGCGCGTTCGATTCGAACAGAGTGACTTTACCTTTTCTTGACTTGACCCGGATCCGGATCGCGCCGTAAGTTATGACCACTCCACCACGGAGCACCGCGAAAGCGGAGGAAGTGGGAGGAGTCGAGGACTTCACGTCAACTGAACAAACGGCAGACCGGGCAAGAGCATCGAACGCTGATCGCGCATGGATGCTTCACAACCCGCCTCACGGCGGACAGGGCCAGAACAACCCGGCGTAGACACCCTCCGGACCCATAGACCTGGAACGGGCTACGTAGCCAAGGACGCACGCTCCGCGAGGCGGAGCGTGGGAGCGTCCGCGAGATGCGCAGGGGTCAGGTGCATCGGCGCCCTTAGGCGCCTGGCATCCCGATGGGATGTCACTCGTCACGCAGGCAGGGAGCGATCGGTGCCCGTAATACCAGGTAGCCAGCCCTGGTTGGGACATGCCCCCTGCCTGCATGATGAGTCATCGCGTGATCAAGGGATAGAGATCATGGGGAGTGGAACCAAGTGTGCTGTCATCGGATGCGATGTGGCAGCCACGCACACCCTGAGGTGGTGTGGTACCCATCCGGCCGACAACTGGGAGGAGGAGCCTGTCTGCAAGGAAGACGGGGATGTCTTCCTGCGGATGCCCGCGCTGCGGTCGTACCTCAGGCCCCTGAGTGGCAACTGATCCTGCCGGGCCTGAGAGCCAGCGGCCCTACGGGGCCGCTAGGCTCGACTGGTCTTACAGGGAGAGGAAGACTGATCATGAACATGAAGCTGGGCAAGGTCGGCGTTGGAGGAATCGGCCCATACCCGGCCGACATTCATGTTGGGCCGGGGGTTATTCCCCGGTTCTCCGGTGAAGTCATGCGGCAGATCGCCGCTGACGTCGATTACCCGGACTGCAACCGGGTGGAGTTCCTGGGCGACGGCACGGCCGTGATCTACGAAGAGGAACAATACGGAGGTCACGAAGTCGGGCGGATCACGCCCGACAAGCAGGGGCGATACACGTGGACCGCCGACATCGGCGTGATGTGGGCATGGGAAGACTGGACGGACCCCGCCTGACGCACTCCCGTAGAGAGAAAAGATCATGAGCAAAGGTGAAATGGCTTATGCCGAGCTGATGGAATGGTGTGCACGGAAACGCGTAGAGCTTTCGTGGGACTTCTCCAGTCAGTCGCCCGAGGAGCAGGCGCGCCGAACGGCGCAGGAGGCTCTTTTGGGGGAGCTGGAAGAGCGCTTTTTCGCAGCACTGCCGTAGCGACTTGGCCGCCGGACCCCACCCGGTGGTCTTATCGCTGCTACAGAGCAGCGAGGGGACCCTGTGCGGGCCATCGCGCAGCGGAGGCCGACCTAGACCGTGCCTCTGCATCACGTGCCGATGGCGACCCCTGGGGAGGCGAGGCGGAAGGGCGCAGCCTCCCCGCATGGACAGCATAGAGGCCCAGGGATGCCCCCCTGGGCCTCTTGGTGACCTACCGGGAGAGAAGGTCATGAACGAGAGTAGCAAGGTCAGGTGCAGCACCATCGGGTGCACGGAGCTGGCCACACACGTGCTGCTGTGGCACGACCGTGGCACGGGTGAGGCTGTCGTGGAACCGGTCTGCGAGCCGGATGGGGCGTCGTACACCACTCGCCTGACCCTCCGGGCGACGCTCCCCCCCTTGGGGGGTGAGTGATCATGGGGGATCCGGTCATTGCCGGAGTCGGTGATCACGTCCGGGTCCGTCTGCCTTACTCCGAGGTGTGCATGCACATGCGGGTAGCGGGTCAGGCGATGACTGTCGTGATTCTTGAGCACGGTGCCCAGATCCTCAAGGAGGATGGCTCTTCGTTCTCTTTCCCGATCTCCCATGGAGAGGCGGGTATTTACCCGCTTGATGGTGGCTCGTTCCGCGTCTATCAGGTGGCGGGTGAGTGATCATGCGATGCTCAGCCGTGGCCTGTACGTCCACCGCCACTCATGAGCTGGTGTGGCGTGTCTACGACACCGGAGAAGAGGTCGTAGAGCCTGTGTGTGAGGCTGACGCCTTCCTCGACGCCCCGAGCCCGGCCTTCAGGCCGGAAGTACGTCCCCTGACGGGTGAGTGATCATGGCAACCGTAACCATCAAGCGTCTAGGCAATCAGCCCGGGGTGACGGAGAGCAGATACCGGCTGACGCACTCGCGTCTCCCCGGCCAGAATTGGGTGCGTGACTATCGCGGCATGATTGCTGATCTGATGGTGGCGTGTGATTTCGACGCCCCTACTGCGCGAGGTGCGGTCATGGACGCCTTCATCTTGGGGGAAGTCTCGATCGAGACGGAGGGGTGATTATGGAAGCCGAGTGTTGCCCCAACGGGCAGTCCGGTGCCGAGTGCACTGAGTTGGACCCTTGTGAGCCCTGCTGGCAGGACCAGCAGGACGAGGGCGATGAGATCGAGCGGAGCATGGGGCTCCGCTGACCCTGCCGGATCATCGGGCGCCCGTACCCCACGCGGGCGCCCTCTTGGTTCTACAGGGAGAGGACGGAACCATGGCCAGCAAGCTGACCCGTGCGGAGCTGAAGGAACAGGCACGAGAGGTGCTCCTCCATGGCATCGCAAACCAGCTCGGGTATTACAATCCTGACGACGACGCCCGGGAAATCCCGGAGGGGCAGCGTGACGAGTTTCAGGCTGTCATGAAGCGCGAGGCGGATCGCGTCGCGCGGCTTTTTGGCTACGAGAAGGCTTGGGTTAACTGATGAACCGGATCGAGTTGCGCACGATCATTCACAACGCGCTGAATACAAAGGTCGGCACGGAGTACGGGGACATCCTGAGCGTAGAGCGACTGGACCCCTTCAGGCAGGAGTGGGGGTTGCGCGTCACCGCCCCTGACCCGATGGGAGAGCCCCGGGTGTTCCGCGTGATCATCACGGAGGGGTAACCCCCTGCCGGATCAGCACGGACCCACGGTGTCAGCACCAGCCCGCTACCGTGGGTCCCTCCGGTCTTACAGGAGACCGGCCCCCCTCGCGGGGGGCACCACCACATGACCTTGGGAGAGGGATCATGCAACACGACATCGCGCCCATGGAGTACATGACGGACGAGATCACCCCGGGTGAAGTCCTGATCTTTCGGTGGTCCGGGGGGACCAGGATCGAGATCGGCCGCCCGGAGGGCGAGGAATACGTCTGGGATCAGTGCATCGGCGTCTACGACCACGCGACGGGAGAGAAGACGATTCCGGCCACTTACGAGGCGTTCCGAGCCAAGGTGGATGAGTGGATCGCCGACAATCGCTGACCGCCGGGTGAGCAGGTAATTAATGGAGATCCAAGGGAGAGGGATCATGAACGAGATTGAGATTCCGGACGTGGAGCCGGGAGAGGGCACCGGCCCCTTTTCTGGGGTTGACCCTGATGCTCCCAACGCGTCGCGAGACCAATACGAGTGCATGCGGTGTGGTGCCGTGAGCGGCTGGGCTGATGCGTGGGCGCCCGGAAAGCAGGGCATCGTTGCGATGGGCGCATGGAGAATGGGTCATCGTGAAGCGACCGGGCATCAGCGTTATTATCGTTGGACTATCCAGCGACGCATTATCCCCTGATCGCAGGGACGCCCCTCCGGGGGCGTCCCGCCCTCCCGTGGCGTCAGACGCCCGTACATGTGTCCGCCAGTGGCCCATCCCCCCAGGGTCCTGGTTCAGTCGCAGTCACCCACCTCTCCCCAGTAGGGGTGACTCCTGCGCATGTACGGGCATCTGTCCTCATGGGAGAGGAGGGATGGAATGCCCTTTGACTGGTATGACCGCGAGGGAAACGCGATCGACATGGAGCAGGTTGAGACCCTGCTCAGCATGTCCAGCTACAAGCGCATAGCGCTGACGGAGGTCACTTCCGAGAGTGATGCGGACATCAGGTTCCGCGTGTCTACGGTGTGGCTTGGGCTGAATCACAATTGGAACGCCGGCCCGCCGCTGATTTTCGAAACCATGGTGTTCAGCGGCGAGGAGCCCGCCCCGGAGGCATGGGCTGACAGACTCTGTCAGCGATACAGCAATGAGCTTGACGCCAAGCTTGGGCATGAGGAGGCCGTCATCGTGGTGGCGGCCACAGTGCCGGATGAGATCATCACGACGCAGTGAACCGCCAGCCCCCCCCGCCCGGCGGCGGATCCATCCCACCGGGGCGGGGGTCAACCCCTCAGGGAGAGGAAGGGAACGTGCCGGAGGAGATCGCAAGTCACATCCCAGGCAGAGCAGTGGGCTGCTATGACCTCCTGGACGAGCTGACGGAGGCGTACGGCCTGCCCAGACAGCAGGTACATGAGGGGATCCACGCCTTGCTTGATCAGCTCGTGGAGTTGGATGGAGAGGAGGCGGTCGTCCTTGACCGCCGGCGTGACCGGGACCCGTACTGGCGGCTGACGATCTCGGACGACGCACTTGACGCCATCCGGGAGCACTACAAGGCCGTCCACGCTTCCGCATGACGTCGACCAGGTGGTAGTATCACCGCGTCCCCGCAGCGCGGGGGTGTTCCGCGTTCGTTCTCCCTGCCAGTGAGCAGGCGGATGCTGTCCCCGCTTCTGCGGGGCCGACCGCTCTCCCCCCACCTCTTATAGGGGGAGAGCGGCATTACCCTCGCTTCTCCACCGTGGCACGCTCTCTTGTGTCTCGCGTTTCGATCGGCCCCGCCGTGGCGGGGCCTTCGCCATACTCAGCCCCGGATGGGTGAAAGTTCCTCGAACTGGCTGCGTACGCAGCGCAGTTTTGGGAGCATGCCCGGATGGACGAGACGGACAGCCGGTTCTACGGGCTCGGAGAGCCCGTAGACCTCAGTTACCAGGCTCGGGAGAGGCCGGGCATGGGGTGGTATGTAGTGGACGGACACGGGCACATGGTGCACTACAACGGCCGGGCCGCCAGGGACCTGGATGAGGAGACTGCCAGGTCGATGGCGGCGTACCTGAACGGCCGGACGGACTAGTAGCGCCAGCGGTGGCCACAGGACGGCTCCATGCAGGCCCACTCACCAGGGTTGCCCCTGGAGGTGACGTTTGTGCTTCCGCACTGAGGGCAGGTCATGCTCATTGCACACCCTCCGACACGGAGGGTTATCCATACCATAGACCCTTTGGGAGAGGGGAGTCATGACGAGCTTGACAGGATGGGCTACGGCCCTGAGGGACACCGATCAGCGAGGCGTCTGGCGAGCGAAAGACCTGGATGGCGCGGAGAACGCCATCCAGGTTCTTACGCAGCTCGACCGGGCTGCCGATTTCATAAGGGTAGTCGACCTGCGGGTCGTGCCCGCACTGCTACAGGTCCCCCACTACTCCCTCGGGGTGATCAAGGGCATCAATCCGCGCCTCTCGGAGAGGGAGGCGAAGCTGAGGATGCTCCTGAAGTCCGCCAGGACCGGCGAGTTTCATCAGCGCCTCCAGCGCATGCCTGCCCCGAGGCAGGGTGAACACCCGCACCTGCGGGCCGTGATCGGTGAGGCGGCCCTGAGATATCCGTGGGATCCGGGCAGCCACGAGCAGCAGCTCCGGCACCTGCTCCGCATGGCGGAGCATCCGAACATTCGCATCTACGTGCTCCCGATGGGAGTGCAGGCACCCATGGTCAGTGATCACTTCGTCCTCTACTCGACCCGCCCCGAGGCGGGGAGGCGAGAGAGTCACGCGGTTTTCACGGAACATGCGGCCGGCGGAACTATTGCCACTCGCGCCGACATCACCCTTAAGCTGATCCAAGCCTTCGCGGATCTGGCGGCGCACGGAGCCAGGTCTCCGGAGGAGAGCAGGGACATGATCAGGGGAGAGGTACGGGCATGGATCGGACGTTGGCAGCCCAGCACGCAGGGGCGACGTACGTAAAGAGCAGCTACAGCGAGCGCGAGTGCGTAGAGGTCGCCGTGGGCGCCTCTACGGGTATCCGGGACAGCAAGGATCCTGAGCGCGCGTTCGAGGTCACCGGGGCCGCCTGGGCGGCCTTCCTGGGGACCCTGAAGAGGTGAAGGGTTTCCTGGTCTTCGCTCTCTGGATGTTCCTGGCCTTCAGCCTGGTAGGCGTGGCCGGGGGACTCGCTGAGGGCAAGCCGAAGGTCTTCATCCCCACAGCCATCGGCGCAGCCCTTGCGGGGCTGGCTGTATGGCGTCTGAGGCGCCCAGCAGAAGCTGGGCGTACTCGGGCACCCTCGCCCCCCACGGGGGGCTCAGAGCGGCCCTGGAGGGCCCGCTAGGCATAACCGAACACAAGCTGAGGGCCCCTGTCGGCAAGCAGGGGCCCTCTCGCGTCTCCTCCGCTGTGGAGGCCGTGGACCTGGCCTGACACCACCAGGGGCGCGTAACGGTGTCACAAGGGCGGGCAAGCGGCACTGGCGAGCCGCAGCGGGACGGTACCCCCGCGCCTTTGAGGTCTGGAGGTTCGAATCCTCCTCTGCCCACGGGGCAGTGCACTGCCCAAGTGGGGCGTTCCGCCAGGAATGGTGCGGAGCTTAAACGACCGTCTAGAGCGGCGCCCACGCCTCCCTCGTAGTCCAGTGGCCCAAGACGTCGCGTTCGATGGGGATCGAGCCCCCAGGAGGCCCTGGTCTCCGAACCCGCAAGGGAGTGGCTCCGGCGCGGTAACCCCGGTTCGAATCCGGGCGAGGGAACGGGGGTGATGAACCCCACAAGATCGATCAGCCCTACTGGGTAGTACATGGCCCCGGTGCACGCAGGATCTATACACCTGCCACACTCTGGCCAACTGCCGGCTTGATCGATCACCCCAGGAAGGTCCTGCATGCCAGCACGAAAGAGAGGGGAGATGACCCCCCAGCAAGCAGCGGTTCTGGCGCGACTTGAGGCCAGATACAGGGCTCACCTGGAGGCCCTGGATGCCCTTCTGAGGGAGGCGGCGGACGCGGCGGGCCAGGTCAGCAGGCAGCAGATTGCGGACTGGCTGACTGAGGCCGTGCCGGATGCGCCCGTCAGCAAGACCAAGGTGGAGCGATGGCAGACCAAACTCCAGGCGCCCGGCGGACCGGGAGAAGTACGCCCGGTGGGCTGAAGAGACAGGACAAGCGGGCCCCAGGGCCGCCCTCGGCGGCCCTGGGGCTGTTCGATGCCCGTGGTCCAGCCACGGATGCGGAGAGCGGGGAAATTATGCAGTATGCAGATGACGAGCCGCTGACCGTCCCGGAGGTGATGTCGTACCTGAGGCTCTCGCGATCTCAGGTGTACGAACTGATCCGGACGGAACAGCTCAGGTCCGTCAAGTTGGGCGCATCCAGGCGTGTCCTGGCCGGGGAAGTGCACGCCTACCTGACCAGGGTGGCGGAGGCTGTCTGATGGCCAGGAGGCGCCCCAATGGGGCGGGCATGGATCCCGTCAAGCGCGGGGACGGCCGCTACGCGGCGAGAGTTTACACCATTCAGTCAGATGGGACCCGGAAGCCCAAGTGGGTTTACTCCCGGGACCTTGCGGAGTGCATCCGCAAGCGTGATGAGCTCCTGGCGAAGACCAGGGACCAGATCCCGGTACCGACGAAGTCGGCTCTCCTCAACGAATGGCTGGATTACTGGCTCGAAGAGATCGTGCGCAAGGATTACGCGTACACCACGTACGCGCGGTACGAGTCGGATTGTCGGCTGCACATCCGTCCGGCTCTCGGGGGGCAACGCCTTCAGGCGCTGACAGTCCCGATGGTCAGGTCCCTTAAGAGCGCCCTGAGGCGGAAGAGCGACAGCGTCGCCAAGAATTCGCTCGTAGCCCTTCGTTCCGCCCTGAAGGCGGCGATGAAGGAAGAACTCCTGACGCGCAATGTCGCAGACCTTGTGGACCTGCCCGACATAGAGCCCACAGAACGTATCCCCTGGAGAGAAAAGGAGATCATCGCCTTTTTCCAAGGCGTCCGTGACCATCACCTCTACCCGGCTTTCGTTCTCGCCCTTGTGCTGGGGTTGAGGCGCGGAGAGGTACGCGCCCTGCGCTGGAAGCGGATTGACTGGGATCGCCAGGCTATCCGGGTGGATCACCAGGCCCAGAGAGTCACGGTCCCCGGCATGGAGGCCGTGGAGGAGGAACGCAGGGCCAAAGGCAAGGGCCGGCGGAAGAATCAAGGCTATATAGCCATGCCTGATGCGCTGATCCCTATTCTCCTGGCGCACCAGGAGAGGCAGCAGGCGGCCTTCCTGGCCGCTGGCCGGGTCTGGACGGAGGAAGAATGCGTCTTTCAGGGCCGGGCGGGCATGCTCGGCCGGGACACCCTCTACAAGTCTTTCGTCCGGACTTCTCGTCGTCTGGGCCTGCGCGTAGTGCGCTTGCATGACGCACGACACGCGGCAAGCACCTGCCTGGCGGACACTGGGGCCAAGCCGCACGTGGCCCAGGGCATCCTGGGCCACGCTCACGCTGACACTACACTCACGGTTTACACACACGCTGAGCTGGAGGCTCAGCGGGAGGCCCTGAACCGAGCCGCAAATCTGATGCTCCAATGAGACTGCTGTCAGTGATGGGTGTCAGGGTGATGAACAGGGCTCCTGACCAGGAGCTTCATGGCGCAGGGCGAAGAGTCAACACTC
>NZ_JBPQTQ010000032.1:0-45534 GCF_051386415.1 Streptomyces sp. URMC 129 | reverse complement strand
GCCCAGGCCCCCCACCACGCTCCCGCGCCCACGCTCCCGCGCCGCCCCGCCTTGACATCCACCGGGCGGCACCGCATCCTCCTCGGGATCCGCTAATTCGATTTAGCTCACCGGACCGGAGACCGATCATGGCCCGCGCGCGCGTCACCATGGCCGATGTCGCCCGCAGCGCGGGCGTCTCGCCGACCACCGCGTCGTTCGTGCTGTCCGGGCGCACCGACATGCGGATCTCCGACGCCGCCCGGCGGCGCGTCCAGGACGCGGCCCGCGCGCTGGGGTACCGGCCCAACGTCACCGCCCGCAGCCTGCGCACCAAGTCCACGCAGACCCTGGGCCTGGTCTCCGACACGATCACCACCACGCCGTACGCGGGCGAGGTGATCCGCGGCGCGCTGGAGGCCGCCCGCGCCCGGGGCCACCTGCTGTTCATCACCGAGACCGGCGGCGACCGCGCCGCCGAGTCCGGCCTGGTCAACGCGTTGCTCGACCGCCAGGTCGACGCGGTGCTCTACGCGGCCATGTTCACCCGGCACGTCACCCCGCCGCCCGAACTGGACGGCCGGCGGGTGGTGTTGCTCAACTGCCTGGCGCCCGGCTTCGACGCGCCCTCCGTCGTCCCCGACGAGATCGAGGCGGGCCGCACCGCCGCCCGGGTCCTGCTCGGCGCGGGCCACACCCGGGGCATCTGGTCGATCGGCGGCCGGCGTGCCCTCCCGCCCACCCCCGAGGGGCTGTTCGCGGGGAACGAGCGCGTGCGCGGGCTGCGGGACACGCTCCGCGCCGCCGGCACCGGCCTGGACGGCGTCGTCGAGTGCGCGTGGGAGGCGGAGGCCGGGCACCGGGAGGTCCGCGCGCTGCTCGCCGACGGGCGCCGGCCCCGGGCGCTGGTCTGCGCCACCGACCGGGTCTCGTTCGGCGCGTACCAGGCGCTGGCCGAAGCCGGGCTGCGGGTGCCGCACGACGTGTCCGTGGTCTCCTTCGACGACCAGGACTTCGCCTCCTGGATGCGTCCCCCGCTCACCACCCTTGCCCTGCCGCACAGCGAACTGGGCCGGGTCGCCGTCGAGTTGATCCTCGAAGGCGGCCGGCTCGACGCCACCGTGCACCGGGTCCCGATGCCGCTGCGCGTCCGGGACTCGGTGAGCCCGCCGCACGAGAACGGATGAACCATGCGCGAACACCCCGCCGTCAACGGCCCGACGCCCCGGTTGGCGTTCCCGGGACCGGTCACCGACGATGATCATCAGCGCGGCGGTGTCCCGGTCGACGTCCGCCCCGTGAACGAGGACGTGCGGAAGGAGGGGCTGTGACGTCGCGGAGAACGCGGGTGACCGTCGTCGGTGAGGCGCTGGTCGACCTGCTGTGGCGGGCGGGTGCCCGGGAGGTGCACGCGGCGCCGGGCGGCAGCCCGGCCAATGTGGCCGTCGGACTGCACCGGCTGGAGCGGCCGGCCACCCTGCTGACCGCGTGGGGCGACGACCCGCCCGGCGACCTGGTCCGCGACCACCTCGCGGGCACCGGCGTCGACGTGCGGCGGCTGCCCGCGGGCCCCGGCCGCACCATCGTGGCCCTGGCCTACGTGGGCCAGGACGGCGCGGCCACCTACGACTTCCTCGTCTCCTGGGACCCGCGCGAGCTGACGGTTCCGGACGACACCGGCGTGCTGCACACCGGTTCGCTGGCCGCCGTCGTGGAGCCGGGCGCGACGCGGGTGCTGGAGCTGTGCCGCGCGCAGCGGCGCGCCGGCCGCGCGGTCGCCGCCGACCTCAACGTGCGGCCCGCCGTGCAGCCCGACCCGGACGCCTACCGCGCGGTCGCCGCCCGGCTGGCCGGGGCGGTCGACGTGCTGAAGGCCAGCGACGAGGACCTGGCGTGGCTCTATCCCGGACAGGAGGCCGCCGTATCGGCTCGGGCGCTGCTCGCCGCCGGACCGGGGCTCGTCGTGGTGACGCTGGGAGGCAAGGGCGCGCTCGCGGTCACGCGGGACGGCGACGAGGTCTGGGTGTCGGCGCCCAGCGTGTCGGTGGTGGACACGGTCGGCGCGGGCGACACCTTCCAGGCCGCGCTGCTGGACGCGATAGCCGAGCACGGCGGCCCGCCCACCGGGCGCGACGCGCTCGCCGCGGTGCTCACGCGGTGCGCGACGGCCGCCGCCATCACGTGCACGCGGGTCGGCGCCGACCCCCCGACCCGCGCCGAACTGTCCGCGTTCAGTCAGGCTTAACAGGCCGGAAACGGGGCGCCGGTGAGGCGGGGTCAGGTCTCGTAACAGACTTCGGTGAGAAGGTTGTTGTGCGGCGCTCTGATGATACGATCGCCGGGCTTGCCAAACGGGCTGACAGCGCGTAAGGCGAACAGCCGACTCGTAAAAGCAGCCGAGAGGGTTTCACCGAGGAGCACCATGCCGTCAGTAGGGCATATGGAGCCGAAGCGGCGGGCCGGCTGGCGGCGGAGGCCGCCGGCGCGGTCGAAGTCATCCTCCCCGGCTGAGCGGGCCCCGTCATCGTGTCAGGTCGGTTGGTAGGGCGGATCCGCAGCGGGGGAGCCGGATCGGCCGACCGCGGTCTCCCTCATATTCAAGTACCTGGCGGTCTAGCTTGAAGAGAATCTCATGACCCAATACCTACAGGATCCTGCCCTATGGGGCCTCATCGCCGGAACTCCCCTGGCCGCGTCCGTCATTTATCGGGGGCGAAAGACAAGCGCCAAGCTGCGCAGACAGAACGCCGATCTCGAAAGCCGTCACAGGGAGCTGGAGAATACCTTTAACGAGGCGGTGGAGGACGCCCGCCTCCGCGCCGAGGACGCCACCAAGACGGCCCTGAAGTCCGCGATGAGGACCCTTCAGGGCCTGGCCAACGAGCAGCAGTTGGTCATCTCCAAGCTTCAGGGCAAGTACGGGGACCAGGAGATCCTCCAGGACCTCCTCGAAATCGACCACATGAACTCGCAGTTCGGCCGGCGGGCCCAGTCCGTCGCCGTGCTCTGCGACGGCTGGCTCGGACGGCAGCGGGCCGTCGCCTCGGTCTACGACGTCGCGCGCGCCGCCAAGGGGCGCATCCGCCACTACACGCGCGTCGAGATCCGCTCGCAGACCAACTTCGCCATCGTCAGCCAGGTCGTCGAGCCGGTCGCGCTCGTCCTGGCCGAGCTGCTGGACAACGCGACCAGCTACTCGGCTCCCGAGACGACGATCGACATCAACATCAGGACCGTGCCCAAGGGCGTCTGCGTCATCATCGACGACGCGGGCGTCGGCATGAACGAGGAGGAGAAGAGCCGGGCCGCGCGGCTGCTGTCGGGTGAGCACCCCGTGGGCGTCACGGAGCTGGGCAACCCGCCGCAGTTCGGCTTCGCCGTCATAGGCGTGCTCGCCGCCCGTTACGGATTCAGCGTCTCCGTGGACTCGGCGTCCCCGTACGGAGGGGTGCGCGCCGTGGTCCTTCTTCCCCAGGAGCTGCTCACCAGCATGCCCGAACCGCAGAACCCGACCGCGATCGATGCCGCCGCCGCCCCGGCGGAGAGCGACGAGGGCGCCACCACGGCCGGTGGCCTGCCCAAACGGCGCAGGAGGGGAGCCATCGCCATCGTGCCGCAGGCCCGCTCCGCCGCGGAGAGCGGTCCGGCGCGGTCGAGCGAGGAGACGGCGTCCATCATGGGCGCCTTCCAGCGGGGCACGCAGTCCGGCCGCGGCGCCGATCCGAGCACGGAAGGGTACGAGACCCCGTGAACACCGAACTGTCCTGGATGCTGGAGAGCGCCCTCGAAGTCCCGGAGGCGCGCCACGCCATCCTGGTCTCGGCCGACGGTCTGCTCATGGCCCGCTCCAACGACGTCGACAAGGACGAGGCGGACACCGTGGCCGCGGCGATGAGCGGCATGCAGTCGCTGAGCCGGACCGTGGGCGGTTTCGCCGGGGGCGCCTCGATGCAGTGGCGCCAGACCGTGGTCGAGTTCGACGGCGGGTGGGTGTTCCTGATCTCCGCCGGGGAGGGGGCGTACCTGGCGGTCTCCGCCTCACCCGACGTCGACATGGCCGACATCACCTTCCGGATGCAGCAACTCGTCGCGCAGCTCGGCAAGGCACTGACCACCCCGCCCCGTGAGAATACTGGTATTCAGGCATGACAGCACCGGATGACGAGCTCAGGCCCGAGTCCGTGGAATTAGTACGGCCTTATGTCATCACCAACGGCCGCGGTCTGCCCGACCGCAACCGGTTCGACCTGATCACCCTGGTCACGGCGTCGGCCGGGGACAAGCGGACCGACCGGCTCGACCCGGAGAAGCGCAGCCTGGTCACGCTGTGCCAGGGAGGCTATCTTTCGGTCGCCGAGATCGCGGGCCATCTGCGCCTGCCCATCGGCATCGTCAAGGTTCTGCTTTCCGACCTCGCGGAGGACGGCTACATCCTCACGCGTACCCCGGTACCTCCGGCTCAACTCGCCGACGTTCAGGTTCTTCAGGAGGTGCTGGATGGACTCCAGGCGCGTTTCGGGTGAGAGCGTGCATCTGCCCGAGAAGGTGCAGATCGCCGCGAAGATTCTTGTCGTCGGGCATTTCGCGGTCGGCAAGACCACATTCATCGGGACGCTGTCGGAGATACCTCCACTGCGCACCGAGGAAACGATGACGCAGGCCGCGGCCCACGTCGACGACCTGAAAGGCATCACGGGCAAGACGACGACCACCGTCGCCATGGACTTCGGCCGGCTCACGCTGAACGAAAGGCTCGTCCTCTATCTCTTCGGAACGCCGGGCCAGCAGCGTTTCGTTCAGGTGTGGGAAGACATGACGCGGGGTGCCCTCGGCGCCCTGATCCTGGTCGACCCCCAACGGCTCAAGGAATCCTTCTCCGTGATGGACCTGGTGGAGAAGTACGGCATTCCCTACGCGATCGCCGTCAACCGGTTCGACGGCACGCCGAGCCGCTCCGACGACGAGTTGAGGGAAGCACTTGACCTGCTTCCCGACACTCCGATCGTCACCTGCGACGCGCGCGACGAGAGGTCATCGGCGAACGCGCTCATGGCTCTCGTCCGCTATTTGCAGAGCCGCACCCGTTAGGAGAACACGTTGAACTCTCATCCGGACTTCGCGTCACCACCCCCCGGTTGCCCTGCTCATGACGACGGCGGGACCGGCGCCCAGGACACCGAGGCGCCGGTCCCGCTCTACGGCCCCGAGTTCGCGGCGAACCCCGAGGCCTACTACGACTACCTGCGGCAGTTCGGCCCGGCCGCCCCGGTGGAGCTGTCCCCGGGCGTGCCGGCCATGCTGGTCACCGACTACACCGCCGCTCTCCACGTCCTGCAGAACCCCGAGCGGTACTCCAAGGACGCCCGCCGCTGGCGCGACTTCAACGAGGGCCGCGTCACCGCCGACAACCCGGTCTACCCGATGCTGGGTTACCGGCCGAACTGCCTCTTCACCGACGGCGCCGAGCACATGCGGCTGCGGCAGGCCGTGACGGACAGCCTGGCCCGCGTCGACTCGCACCGGCTGAGCCGCCACATCGAGCGCGTCTCCACCTACCTCGTGGGCCAGTTCGCCCACCGCGGCCACGTGGACCTGCTCAACGACTACGCCAAGATGCTGCCGCTGCTCGTGTTCAACGAGATCTTCGGCTGCCCCCCGGAGATCGGCGACCGCCTGATCTACGGCACCTCCGGCATCTTCGACGCCGACGCCGACGCGGAGAACGCCAACAAGGAGCTCTCGCAGGCCCTGCTGGAGCTGGTGGCGCTCAAGCGCGCCCAGCCCGGCGAGGACATCACCTCGTGGCTGATGCAGCACTCGGCCAACCTGACGGACGAGGAGATGATCCACCAGCTCGTGATGCTGATCAGCGCGGGCACCGAGCCGTAGCGCAACCTCATCGCCAACGGCCTGCGCCTGGTCCTGTCCGACGAGCGGTTCTCCGGTGGCCGGTACGGCGGCTCACTGCTGGTGGAGGACGCCCTGGACGAGGTGCTCTGGGACGCTCCGCCGATGGCCAACTACGCGCCGCACTACCCGGTTCAGGACACCGAGCTGTTCGGTGTCCCGCTGGAGGCCGGTGAGTTGCTCCTCATCAGCTTCGCCGCGGCCAACACCGATCCCGCGCTGCCGTCCTCGCGGCACACGCTCAGCAAGCGGGCCCACCTCGGCTGGAGCGCCGGCCCGCACGCCTGCCCCGCCAAGGACCCCGCGCAGCTCATCGCGGTGATCGCCATCGAGAAGCTGCTCAACCAGCTTCCCGACATCGAACTGGCCGTCCCCGTCGACAGCCTGGTGTGGCGGACCGGTCCCTTCCACCGGGCGCTGGCCACGCTGCCCGCCCGGTTCACCCCCGTCCGCCTCGCCCCCAAGGCGCCGCCGGCCACCGCGTCGGCGACCTCCCCGGAGCCCGCGCCGCAGGCCAGGCCCGAGCGGGGCACCTGGTGGAGCTCGTTCCTCAACTGGTGGCGTGTGTAACCAAGATAACAAGTTGGCATATGTGGAAGGTATATGTATGAGGATTTAGGTATGCGGGTAGACGTATATGGATTCACGCCAGTGGCCGGAATTGTGTTCCCGGACTGGCGTGAATCCATACGGCCGGCCTAGTGGGCATGAAGGGGTAATTCGTGGCATCCGCTGCTGCTGACACAGCAATCAGTCCACGTTCAGTCGTCTCCCGGATCTCGCGTCTGCGCTCGCCGCGAGGACAGGCGAATCCCTACCCGATATACACGGAACTCCGCGAGATGGGGGAGGTCGTCCCGGCCCCCTGGGGCGCGTTTCTCCTCACCACCTACGACGTCTGCGACCACGTGCTCCGCAGTAAATCCTGGGTGGCACTCGACAGCGAATGGCGGGCGCGCCAGGGCGAGGGAAATCGCTGGGCGGCGCCCGCTTCGCGCGAGCTGGGGCGGGCCCTGCAAGGGCTCAACCCGCCGCAGCACACGCGCTTCCGCAGGTCCGTCGGGCACATCTTCGACCGCGCCACCCTCGCCCGGCTCCACGACCCGGTCACCCGGGCCGTCGACGCGCTCCTCGACCGGCTGGCCCTGCGCATGCGCGACGGCGAGGCCAACTTCGCCGAACTGGTCGCCGAGGAACTCCCGGTCACCTCGATGGGTCTGTGGCTCGATCTCCCGCCCGCGGACTACCCGCTGCTGCGCGAGCTGACGCACCACCAGGTCTACGCGCAGGAACTGCTGCCCTCCGCCAGCCAGATCGCCCTGTCCAACGCGGCCACCCTCGGCCTGCGGGACTACTTCGGGGAGCTGGTCCGCGAGCGCCGCAGGAAGCCCGGCACCGATGTCGTCTCCCGCTGGCTGCGCACCTGGGACGAGCTGGAGGAGGGCGACCGGGACGCCGCCGACGAGGCGGTCTACCTCCTGACGATGTTCCTCGTCATCGCCGCCCAGGAGACCACCTCCACGCTCCTGTCCAGCATGATCTGGACCCTCGACCAGCACCCCGACCAGCTCAACTGGCTGCGGGGCAACCCCCAGGAGATCCCCGGCGCCCTGGAGGAGATCCTGCGCTACGACGCCCCGGTCCACCTCACCACCCGGGCCGCGGCCGAGGACACCGTGCTGGCCGGGGTGCCCATCGCCAAGGACCAGCTCGTGCACACCCTGATCGCCTCCGCCAACCACGACCCCGCCCGCACCACCGACCCGGAGACCTTCGACATCAGGCGGCAGGGCCGCCACCTGTCGCACCTCGCCTTCGGCGGGGGAATCCACTACTGCATCGGCGCGGGGCTCGCCCGCCTCCAGGCGCACATCCTGCTGGACGCCGTCCTCCGCCGGTTCCCCACCCTCCGGGTCAGCGCGCCCCCGGTGTGGGAGCCACGGGTGGCGTTCCGCCGCATGACCACCCTGCAGGTCGTGGACCACTGACGACAGAGAGAGCCCCCAGCCATGTTGGACCAAGCCAAGTCCGCCCTCGACGTCCGCCACGAGAAGCACGTCCTGCGCGTGCGGCTGAACACCCCGGAGAACGGGAACGTCGTCGACGAAGCGCTCCTCGACGAGCTGCTCGCGGTCTTCTCGGCCGTCCGCGACGACCCCTCCATCCGGGTGCTCACCCTCTCCGGCGCGGGCGACGACTTCTGCCTCGGCGTCGACCGCAAGGAGTACGACCGGCTCATCGCCGAGGACCCCTCCGGCTCCCGGATCCAGGTCATGGGCACCAAGGCGCGCCAGGTCTGCGAGGCCCTCGCCATGAGCAGCGTCGTCACCATCGCCCGGGTGCACGGCCGGGCCATCGGCGCCGGGCTGGCGTTCACCGTCTTCTGCGACCTGCGGGTCGGGGCCGACGACTGCCGCTTCCGGATGCCGGAGCTGGCGCTGGGCTTCCCCGTCTCCTGGGGCAGCGCCATGCCGCGGCTGTTCCAGGAGGTGGGCGCCGCGCGGATCCGGGAGCTCATCCTCACCGGGGACAGCTTCGACGCCGCGACGGCACGTGACCTGAGCGTCCTGCACCGGACCGTGCCGGAGAGCGCGCTCGACGACGCGGTGGAGGACTGGGTCCGGCCCATGGTCCGCCGGCCGCCCGGCGCGCTGCGCACGACCAAGGCCGCCCTCAACGCCTACACCGGCGCCACCCGGCTCGCGGACGCCTCGTTCCTGGAGGGCGACGTGCTGGCGTCGGCGCTCGCCGCCCGCTACCACGCGCGGGGGACGCCCTGACGTGCCGGTCGTCCCGGGCTCAGCCCCCGGCGGAGTCCTCCAGGCGGAAGCCGACCTTCAGCCCCACCTGATAGTGCTCGACGGAGCCGTCGACGATGTGGCCGCGGATCTGGGTCACCTCGAACCAGTCCAGTTGCCGCAGGGTCTGCGACGCCCGGCCGATCGCGTTGCGGATCGCGGCGTCCAGCCCCTCGTGCGAGGAGCCGACGATCTCGGTCACCCGGTAGGTGTGGTCACTCATGCTGGTCTCCCGGTGGGCCTGGGGCACGGTGGTGCGCGCACCTTCCACCGTGCCCCAGGGACCCGGCTTCCGCGAGCGCACGGTGGCGGTGGCCCCCGGCGGCGATGCTAGGCTCGCACCGGGCCGTGACTGGCGCGTTGAGATGGGACGAACCATCGGGGAGCGGCCCCGCCGCCGAGCGATGAGGAGCCGTGCGCCTGGGCTGTCGCGACTCACGTCTAGGAGGCCCCGCAAGTGACCGCAGAACCGTCCGCGCGCACCACCGAGTCCATCGCCTTCCGCAGCGGCCTGGACGTCGTCCGCGCCGTCGAGCCGCGCATCGCCGACGCCATCGCCGCCGAGGTCGACGACCAGCGCGCCTCCCTCAAGCTCATCGCCAGCGAGAACTACGCCTCCCCGGCCGTGCTGCTGGCCATGGGGAACTGGCTCAGCGACAAGTACGCCGAGGGCACCATCGGCCGCCGCTTCTACGCCGGCTGCCGCAACGTCGACACCGTCGAGGCCATCGCCGCCGAGCACGCCCGCGAGCTGTTCGGCGCCCGGCACGCCTACGTCCAGCCGCACTCCGGCATCGACGCCAACCTCGTCGCGTTCTGGGCCGTTCTCGCCCAGCGCGTGGAGAGCCCGGCCCTGGAGCGGGCCGGCGCCCGCCAGGTCAACGACCTCAGCGAGGAGGACTGGGCGGCGCTCCGCCGCGACCTGGGCAGCCAGCGCATGCTCGGCATGTCCCTGGACGCCGGCGGCCACCTCACCCACGGCTTCCGGCCCAACATCTCCGGCAAGATGTTCGAGCAGCGCAGCTACGGCACCGACCCGGCCACCGGCCTGGTCGACTACGACGCCGTCCGCGCCGCCGCCCGCGAGTTCCGGCCGCTCATCCTCATCGCCGGGTACTCCGCCTACCCGCGGCTGATCAACTTCCGGATCATGCGCGAGATCGCCGACGAGGTGGGCGCCACGCTCATGGTCGACATGGCGCACTTCGCGGGCCTGGTCGCCGGGAAGGTCCTCACCGGCGACTTCGACCCGGTGCCGCACGCCCAGATCGTCACCACCACCACGCACAAGTCGCTGCGCGGCCCGCGCGGCGGCATGGTGCTGTGCGACGACTCGCTGGCCGACCAGGTCGACCGCGGCTGCCCGATGGTGCTCGGCGGCCCGCTGCCGCACGTGATGGCCGCCAAGGCCGTCGCCCTCGCGGAGGCCAGGCAGCCGTCCTTCCAGGACTACGCCCAGCGCATCGTGGACAACGCGCGGGCGCTGGCCGAGGGCCTCCAGCGCCGCGGCGCCCGCCTGGTCACCGGCGGCACGGACAACCACCTCGCCCTCATCGACGTCTCGTCGTACGGCCTCACCGGCCGCCAGGCCGAGGCCGCCCTGCTGGACGCGGGCATCGTCACCAACCGCAACGCCATCCCGCAGGACCCCAACGGCGCCTGGTACACCTCGGGCATCCGCGTCGGCACCCCGGCGCTGACCACCCGGGGCCTGGGCACCGCCGAGATGGACGAGGTCGCCGAGCTGATCGACACCGTGCTCTCCCGCACCGAGCCGGGCACCGCCAAGAACGGCAAGCCGTCGAAGGCGGCCTATGTGCTCCAGGACGGCGTGGCCAAGCAGGTCGAGGAGCGCGCCGCCGACCTGCTCGCCAAGCACCCGCTCTACCCGGGCATCGACCTGAGCTGAGGCCGGTTCGGAGGCCGGGTCGTCAGGTGCCGGACGGCGCCTGACGACCCGCGTCCGCCAGCGCGTCCAGGACCCGGTCCACGTCGGCCGGGGTGTTGTGGAGGTGGAACGAGGCCCGCAGGTTGCCCCCGCGCGCCGCCACCACGATCCCGGCCTCCGCCAGGGCGGGCACCGCCCAGCCCAGCCGCGGCACCGCGACGATGGGGGAGTCCGCGGGCACCGCCGTCAGGCCCAGGCCGGCCAGCCCCTCCCGGAAGCGCCGGGCCAGCCCCAGGTCGTGCGCCGCGATCGCCGCCCGGCCCGTCCGCTCGACCAGCTCCAGCGAGGGGACCGCGCCCACCCACGGCAGGTGCGCCGTCGGCTCGTCGAACCGTCGCGCGTCGCCCGCCAGTTCGGTGACCGGCCCGTAGGAGCTGTGCGTCAGGTCCGCGGCGGCGGCCCAGCCCGCGTGCAGCGGCACGAGCCCGCCGCCGTCCTCGGGCACCGTCAGGAACGAGGTGCCGCGCGGGCACAGCAGCCACTTGAATCCCGCGCACACCGTGAAGTCGAAGTCCCCCGAGGACAGCGGGAGCCAGCCCGTCGCCTGCGTGGTGTCCACCAGCGTCCGCGCCCCGTGCCGCCGGGCCGCGGCCCGGATCGCCGGCAGGTCCGCCACCCGCCCGTCGATCGACTGCACCGCGGACACCGCGACCAGCGCCGTGCCGGGGCCGATCGCGTCGGCCAGCGCGGTCAGCTCCACGGCCCGCGGCCGGACTCCCTCCCGCTGCGTGAACGGCGTCACCAGCGAGCTGAACTCGTCGCGCGGGTACAGCACTTCGGAACCCGGCGGCAGCGAGGCGGCCACCACGGCGGTGTGCACGGCGACCGACGAGCCGACCGCCACCCGCTCCGGCGCCACGCCCGCCACCCGGGCGAACGCGGCCCGCGCCGTCTCCACGCTCTCCGCGTACGCGACGGTGTCGAGCCGGCCGTCGCCCATCGCGGCGACGGTCTCCCGCAGCACGGCCGTCGTCCGGGCCGGGAGCAGGCAGTGAGCGGCGGTGTTGAGGTACGCCCTGCCCGGCGCGTACTCCCCTTGCGGCAGTGATCCCACGGCACCTCCTCGGGCGGCGCGCAGCGCCACGGCTCCGCCACAGTCTGGCATCGCGCCGCCCGCCACCGGGCGGCGGGTCCCGCACCGTCGCGGCCGGGCGGCCGGGCGGCGTACGGTGGCCGTTCCGAGGACGCAACGGCTGGGAGGAGGCCGCCGTGGAGGCGAGACCCCTGCGCACCATCGGCGGGGACGGCCGGGAGATCACGCTCCCGTCGACCGTCCGCGACATCAGGGCGGCGCTCCCGGCCGACCGGCGCGAGGCGTTCAACGAGTCCATCGAGAACGCCAGCGTCTTCGACATCCACGCCGTGGTCCGCCGGTGGGTGATGGAGCTGCTGGAGCAGTACGACCCGCAGATGCGGCACGATCTCGACGAGCTGGCCCGCCGGGACCGCGACCGCGAGCCCGGCCGGGACGGGGACGCGTGATCCGTTACCGCGTCGTCTACGACCCCGTGGCGGAGAAGGCCCACGACGCCATGGACCCGGCCGGCCGGGCGCTGTTCGACGCCGCCCTCGCGGCCACGGTCGCGGTCGACCCCTACGGCCACGGCTCCAGCGCGGTGAGCGGCGAGTGCGACCGCAGGGACGCCACCGTGGAGGGCGTGATCATCCGCTACTACGTCGGCGGCTCGGTGCTGACGGTCACAGTGGTGCGCGTGGTCAGCCTCTGAGCCGGGCCCGTGACGCGGGCATCCGGCGACCCTTGCCAAAAAGTGAAACACGTTCTTAGAATCGCCCCGAGTTACCGCAACGACCGCGGCGTGCCTGGGGGCCCCATGACAGCAGTGACCACACAGGGCTCGGGCCCGCTGAGCGGCGTGCGCGTCGTGGAGCTGGCCGGGATCGGTCCCGGCCCGTTCGCCGCGATGCTGCTGGCGGACCTCGGCGCCGACGTCGTCCGCGTCGACCGGCCGGGGGCCGCCGCCCTCGGCCTCGACCCGGCGCGGGACGTCACCAACCGCAACAAGCGGTCGGTCCTCGTCGACCTCAAGGCGGCGGAGGGGCCCGGACTCGTCCTCGACCTCGCCGCCCGCGCCGACGTGCTGATCGAGGGATTCCGGCCCGGGGTCACCGAGCGGCTCGGCGTCGGACCCGCCGACTGCCTGGCGCGCAACCCGCGCCTGGTCTACGGGCGGATGACCGGCTGGGGCCAGGACGGCCCGCTGGCCGACAGCGCCGGACACGACATCGGCTACATCGCCACCGCCGGGGCCCTCGGCATGATCGGCCGCAGCGACGGCCCGCCGGCCATCCCCGCCAACCTGCTCGGCGACTACGCCGGCGGCTCCCTCTACCTCGTCGTCGGCGTCCTCGCCGCCCTCCACCACGCCCGCGCCACCGGCCGCGGCCAGGTCGTGGACGCCGCCATCGTGGACGGCACCGCCCACCTGGGCACCATGATCTGGGGCATGCTCGACGCGGGCGTCTGGCAGGACCGGCGCGGCGCCAACCTGCTGGACGGCGGCGCCCCGTACTACGCGGTGTACGAGACGGCCGACGGCGGCTGGATGGCGGTCGGCGCGCTGGAGCCCCGTTTCTACGCCGAGTTCGCCCGCCTCCTCGGCCTCGGCCCCGACGCCCCCGAGCAGAACGACTTCGCCCGCTGGCCCGAGCTGCGGGAGCTGATCGCGGCCCGCTTCAAGGCGCGCACCCGCGCGGAGTGGACCGAGGTCTTCACCGGCACCGACGCCTGCGTGGCGCCCGTGCTGTCCCTGCGCGAGGCGGCGCGGGACCCCCACCTGACCGCCCGCGGCACGTTCACCGAGCACGGCGGCGCCGTCCAGCCGGCGCCCGCCCCCCGCTTCTCCGACACCCCGGTCACCATCCGCCGCGGCCCGGCGATCCCCGGCGCCGACGCGGCCGAGATCGCCCGCGACTGGGATCTGCCCCAGCTCACTCAGTAAGGACGATGCGATGAAGCGTCAGCTTTTCAGCGCCGAACACGAGGCGTTCCGGGAGACCGTGCGCACCTTTCTCGCCAAGGAGGTGACGCCGCACCACGAGCAGTGGGAACGCGACGGCATCGTCTCCCGCGACGCCTGGCGGGCCGCCGGACGGCAGGGGCTGCTCGGCCTCGCCGTCCCCGAGGAGTACGGCGGCGGCGGGGTGGACGACTTCCGCTACAACGCCGTGCTGGGCGAGGAGTTCGCCCGCGCCGGCGCCTCCGGCTTCGCGATCCCGCTGCACAACGACATCATCGGCCCCTACCTGACCAACCTGGCGACCGAGGAGCAGAAGCGGCGCTGGCTGCCCGGGTTCTGCTCGGGCGAGCTGATCACGGCGATCGCCATGACCGAGCCGGGCGCGGGCTCCGACCTCCAGGGCATCCGCACCACGGCCACCGACCAGGGCGACCACTGGCTGCTGAACGGCGCGAAGACGTTCATCTCCAACGGCATCCTCGCGGACCTGGTGATCGTGGTCGCCCGCACCACCCCCGAGGGCGGCGCGAAGGGACTGAGCCTGCTCGTCGTCGAGCGCGGCATGCCCGGCTTCGAGCGCGGCCGGAACCTCGACAAGATCGGCCAGAAGGCCCAGGACACCGCCGAGCTGTCCTTCACCGACGTCCGCGTCCCCAAGGAGAACCTGCTCGGTGAGCTGAACGGCGGCTTCATCCACCTGGTGACGCACCTGCCGCAGGAGCGGATGACCATCGCCGTGGGCGCCATCGCCATCGCGGAGCACCTGCTGTCGATCACCACCGACTACGTCAAGCAGCGCGAGGCGTTCGGCCGGCCGATCTCCACGTTCCAGCACATCCGGTTCGAGATCGCGGAGATGGCCACCGAGTGCGCCGTCACCCGCGAGTTCGTCGACCGCTGCGTGACCGAGCACGTGGCCGGGCGACTGGACGCCGTGTACGCCTCCATGGCCAAGTGGTGGGCCACCGAGCTCCAGAAGCGCGTCACCGACCGCTGCCTCCAACTCCACGGCGGCTACGGCTACATGTCCGAATACCCCATCGCCCGCGCCTACACGGACGGGCGGATCCTGACCATCTACGGCGGCACGACCGAGATCATGAAAGAGATCATCGGCCGGTCGCTCCTCGCCGACTGAGGAACGCAAGGAGACCAGCGTGACTGAAGCCTACGTGTACGACGCGATCCGCACCCCGCGCGGGCGCGGCAAGCCCGGCGGCGCCCTGCACGGCACCAAGCCCATCGACCTCGTCGTCGGCCTCATCCAGGAACTGCGCCGCAGGCTGCCCGGTCTCGACCCGGCCGCCATCGACGACGTCGTGCTCGGCGTGGTCAGCCCGCACGGCGACCAGGGCTCCGACATCGCCAAGATCGCGGCCATCGCCGCCGGCCTGCCCGACTCCGTGGCCGGCGTCCAGGAGAACCGCTTCTGCGCCTCCGGTCTGGAGGCCGTCAACATGGCGGCGGCCAAGATCCGCGCCGGCTGGGACGACTTCGTCCTCGCGGGCGGCGTGGAGTCCATGTCCCGCGTCCCCATGGGCTCCGACGGCGGCGCCTGGGCCATGGACCCCATGACCAGCTACGAGACCCGCTTCGTCCCGCAGGGCATCGGCGCCGACCTCATCGCCACCATCGAGGGCTTCAGCCGCCGCGACGTCGACGAGTACGCCGCGCTCTCCCAGGAGCGCGCCGCGACCGCCTGGAAGGAAGGCCGCTTCGAGCGGTCGGTCGTCCCCGTCACCGACCGCGCCGGCCTGGTCGTCCTCGACCACGACGAGCACATGCGGCCCGGCACCACCGCCGACAGCCTGGCCAAGCTGAAGCCCTCCTTCGCCGACATCGGCGACCTCGGCGGCTTCGACGCGGTGGCCCTGCAGAAGTACCACTGGGTGGAGAAGATCGACCACGTCCACCACGCGGGCAACTCCTCCGGCATCGTGGACGGTTCGGCCCTCGTCGCGCTCGGCAGCAGGGAGGCCGGCGAGCGCTTCGGGCTCACCCCCCGCGCCCGCGTCGTCTCCGCCGCCGTCACCGGCTCGGAGCCCACCATCATGCTCACCGGCCCGGCCCCGGCCACCCGCAAGGCCCTCGCCAAGGCCGGGCTCACCATCGACGATATCGACCTGGTCGAGATCAACGAGGCGTTCGCCGCCGTCGTCCTGCGCTTCGTGCGGGACATGGGCCTGGACCTGGAGAAGGTCAACGTCAACGGCGGCGCCATCGCGCTCGGCCACCCGCTGGGCGCCACCGGCGCGATGATCCTCGGCACCCTGGTGGACGAGCTGGAACGGCGCGACCTGCGCTACGGCCTGGCCACCCTCTGCGTCGGCGGCGGCATGGGCATCGCCACCGTGATCGAACGCGTCTGACCGCGGCCCGCCCTGGACCCCTCTGGACCCCTGGAGAAGAACGACACCATGCCTGAGCCCACGCCACAGCCCGGGAATACGATCCGCTGGGAACGGGACGCCGACGACATCGTCACGCTCACCCTGGACGACCCCGACCAGTCCGCCAACACCATGAACGCCGCGTTCATCGCCTCCCTCACCGCGGTCGTCGACCGCCTGGAGGCGGAGGCCGCGTCCGTGCGCGGCGTCATCGTCACCTCCGCCAAGAAGACCTTCTTCGCCGGCGGCGACCTGCGCGACCTACTCGCCGCGCGCCCCGAGCACGCCGAGTCCGTCTTCGAGGGCGGCATGCGCATCAAGCGCGCGCTGCGCAAGCTGGAGACGCTCGGCAAGCCGGTCGTCGCCGCGATCAACGGCGCCGCCCTCGGCGGCGGTTACGAGATCGCGCTGGCCTGTCACCACCGCGTCGCCCTCGCCGCGCCCGGCTCCAGGATCGGCCTGCCCGAGGTCACGCTCGGCCTGCTGCCGGGCGGCGGCGGCGTCACCCGCACCGTGCGGCTGATGGGCATCACCGACGCCCTGCTGAAGGTACTGCTGGAGGGCCGCCAGTACGACCCGGCCCGCGCCCTGGAGGCCGGCCTGGTCCACGAAGTGGCCCAGGACCGCGACGAGATGCTCGCCAAGGCCCGCGCCTTCATCGACGCCAACCCCACCGCCCAGCAGCCGTGGGACGTCAAGGGCTACCGCATCCCCGGCGGCACCCCGAGCAACCCCAAGTTCGCCGCCAACCTCCCGGCGTTCCCCTCGAACCTGCGCAAGCAGCTGGCCGGCGCGCCCTACCCGGCACCGCGCAACATCATGGCCGCCGCCGTCGAGGGCTCCCAGGTCGACTTCGAGACCGCGCAGACCATCGAGGCCCGGTACTTCACCGAGCTGGTGATCGGGCAGACCGCCAAGAACATGATCCAGGCGTTCTTCTTCGACCTCCAGGCCGTCAACTCCGGCGCCAGCAGGCCCAAGGGCATCGAGGAGCGCAAGGCGACGAAGATCGCCGTCCTCGGCGCCGGGATGATGGGCGCGGGCATCGCCTACACCTGCGCGAAGGCCGGTTTCGACGTCGTCCTGAAGGACGTCTCGGCCGAGGCGGCCGAGAAGGGCAAGGCGTACTCCACGGGACTGCTGGACAAGGCGCTCGCCCGGGGCCGGACCACCCAGGAGAAGCGGGACGCGCTGCTGGCCCGCATCACGCCGACCGCCGACCCGCGGGACCTGGCGGGCTGCGACGTGGTCATCGAGGCCGTGTTCGAGGACCCGGCGCTGAAGCACAAGGTGTTCCAGGAGATCCAGGACATCGTCGCCCCGGACGCGCTGCTGTGCTCGAACACCTCGACGCTGCCGATCACGCTGCTGGCCGACGGCGTGCGGCGCCAGGCGGACTTCATCGGCCTGCACTTCTTCTCGCCGGTCGACCGGATGCCGCTGGTGGAGATCATCCGCGGTGAGCGGACCGGCGACGAGGCACTGGCCCGCGCGTTCGACCTGGTGCGGCAGATCCGCAAGACGCCCATCGTGGTCAACGACTCCCGCGGCTTCTTCACTTCCCGCGTCATCGGCCACTTCATGAACGAGGGCATCGCGATGATCGCGGAGGGCGTCGACCCCGCGACGGTCGAGCAGGCCGCGGGCCAGGCCGGCTACCCGGCCAAGGTCCTGTCGCTGATGGACGAGCTGACCCTCACCCTGCCGCGCAAGATCCGCCTGGAGACCCGGCGCGCGATCGAGGAGGCCGGCGGCGTCTGGCCGGAGCACCCGGCCGAGGCCGTGATCGACCGCATGGTCGAGGAGTTCGGCCGCCCCGGCCGCTCCGGCGGCGCGGGCTTCTACGACTACGTGGACGGCAAGCGGGCCGGGCTGTGGCCGGGCCTGCGCGAGCACTTCGCCAAGCCGGACGCGCCCGCGCCCGACTTCGAGGAGCTGAAGGAGCGGATGCTCTTCGTCGAGGCGATCGACTCCGTGCGCTGCCTGGAGGAAGGGGTGCTCACCACGGTCGCCGACGCCAACATCGGCTCCATCCTGGGCATCGGCTTCCCCGCCTGGACCGGCGGCGTCCTGCAGTACATCAACGGCTACCCCGGCGGCCCCGCCGGGTTCGTGGCCCGGGCCCGCGAGTTCCAGGCCCGCTACGGCGACCGGTTCGCCCCCTCGCCGCTCCTGCTGGAGACGGCCGAGCGCGGCGAGACGTTCACCGACGCGTGACGGGCGGGGCGGCGCGCTCGCCGCTCACCCGCACCCACACCCGCTTGCCCTCGTCGGTCAGCGCGAACCCCAGGTCGTCGGCCATCTCCCGCAGCAGCCACAGCCCGCGGCCTTCCTCGGCGGTCCAGTCCGGCAGCGTGATCCTGGGCAGCGCGGTGGAGCGGTCGTGCACCGTGACCTGGACGGCGCCGCCGACCAGCGTCAGCTCCAGCGTGCAGCGCGGATCGGGCACGTGGCGGGCCACGTTGGAGAGCAGCTCCGTGACGCCGTGCAGGACCACCTCCGTCACCTCCGGCGCCTGCCCCCACTCCCGCATGGCCAGCGAGGCCAGGCGCCGGAAGTGCGCCAGATCCTCCCGCCGGGCGGTCAGGAGCCAGCTGTAGGAGAGGCGTTGGGTGGCGGCGTCCTGGCTGGTGAGCGTCATGGTCCCTCCGGGGCTGCACGAGGTGTCATGGGGTGAGTGCACTCGGTTACTTCTCGCACCCTGCCCTTAACTCCCGGCAGTCCGCAAGGAATTCGCCTGCACCTGTGCCGTTCATATCACTCGAAGGGGTGGCAGGAGCGACTTCTGGGGGATCCGGTCACTCTTTCAGGGCAGTCGCCGCGCATCCCGGCCGCGGGAGGCCCGTCAGGGTGTCCGGTCCTCCTGCCAGCGGCACGTCACGGCCGAGGGCAGCAGGGCGAGATTCGACTCCACGCCGGCCATCAGCCCGCCCATCGTGCCGTCCTTCCGCTCCTCCCACATCAGCGCCGCCTGGATCGCCGACATCATGAACGCCCCGGCGAGCAGGGCCGGCCGCCGGTCGCCGGTCGCGACGCCCTCCCGCCCGGCCAGGGCAGCGGCGAGGCGGTGCTGGTCCTCGGCGGCGTACCGCAGCAGCACCACCCGCGTCTCCGGCGCCGAGCACAGCACCCGCATCGCCGCCAGATAACGGGTCGGCCGGTCGGCCGGCATCAGCACCGGCAGGGCCCCGATCGAGCGGCGCAGCGCCAGCAGGGGCGCCTCCGCAGGCGGGCGCCGGACCACCTCGGCCAGCAGCAGCTCGCTCGTCTCCCGGACCGGGAAGAGGACCAGCTCCTCCTTGCTCGCGAAGTACCGGAAGAAGGTGCGCTCCGACACCGCGGCGTGCTGGACGATCTCGCCGATCGTCGTCCTGCCGTACCCCCGGTGCAGAAACAGCTCCAGACCGGCACGGAGTAACTCCTCGTGCGTGCGCCGCTTTCTGAGCTCACGCGGTCCCGGAGGCTTCGCGTCGCCATCCATGCACGCATCGTAGGACGGCGGCGCCGGGAGCGACCCTGGTTTGCCGAGTCTGCCCGCGGCGTCCGACTTCCCGGTGTCCGCGCCGCGTTCGCCCGCCGCGCGGCGCCGCGCGCCTGACCGCGCCGTTGTCGCCGCCTGGTGCCAGAATGCACAGCGCGGCGCAGAGGGCGCCGGGAAAGCGGAGCGTTGATCGTGACACAGTCCGTCGCAGACAGGTCCATCGAGGGCAGGATCGCCGAGGAACTGGGTGTGCGGGAGGGGCAGGTGCGGGCCGCCGTCGGCCTGCTCGACGGCGGCGCCACCGTCCCGTTCATCGCCCGCTACCGCAAGGAGGCCACCGGCACCCTGGACGACGGGCAACTGCGCGCCGTCGAGGAGCGGCTGCGGTATCTGCGGGAGCTGGAGGAGCGGCGCGAGGCGATCCTGGAGTCCGTCCGCGGCCAGGGCAAGCTGGACGCCGCCCTGGAGGCCACCATCCGCGCGGCCGACACCAAGGCCCGCCTGGAGGACATCTACCTGCCGTACAAGCCCAAGCGGCGGACCAAGGCCCAGATCGCCCGCGAGGCGGGCCTGGAGCCGCTGGCCGACGGCCTGCTGACCGACCCGTCCGCCGACCCCCGGGCCGCCGCCGCGGCCTTCGTGGACGAGGCGAGGGGCGTGCCCGACGCCGACGCCGCCCTCGCCGGCGCCCGCGCGATCCTCACCGAGCGGTTCGGGGAGGACGCCGACCTGCTGGGCGAGCTGCGCGAGCGGATGTGGACCCGGGGCCGCCTGGTGTCGAAGGTGCGGGAGGGCAAGGAGACCTCGGGCGCCAAGTTCGCGGACTACTTCGACTTCTCCGAGCCGTTCACCGAGCTGCCCTCGCACCGGATCCTCGCCATGTTCCGGGGCGAGAAGGAGGACGTCCTCGACCTGACGCTGGAGCCGGAGGAGCCCGCCGACGCCGCCGCCCCGGCCGGCCCGTCGTCGTTCGAGCGGATCATCGCCCGCCGCTTCGGCATCGAGGACCGCGGCCGGCCGGCCGACGCCTGGCTCACCGAGACCGTCCGCTGGGCCTGGCGCACCCGTGTGCTGGTCCACCTCGGCATCGACCTGCGGACCCGGCTGCGCACGACCGCCGAGGACGAGGCGGTCGCCGTCTTCGCGGCGAACCTGCGGGACCTGCTGCTCGCCGCCCCGGCCGGCACCCGGCCGACCATGGGCCTGGACCCGGGCCTGCGGACCGGTGTCAAGGTCGCCGTCGTGGACGCCACGGGCAAGGTCGCCGCCACCGCCACCGTCTACCCGCACGCCCCGCAGCGGCGCTGGGACGAGGCCCTGGCCACGCTCGCCGCCCTCGCCCGGGAGCACGCCGTGGAGCTGATCGCCATCGGCAACGGCACGGCCTCCCGCGAGACCGACAAGCTGGCCGGCGAGCTGGTCGCCCGGCTGCCGGAGCTGAAGCTCACCAGAATGGTGGTCTCCGAGGCCGGCGCCTCGGTGTACTCGGCGTCCGCCTTCGCCGCCCAGGAGCTGCCCGGCCTCGACGTGTCGCTGCGTGGCGCGGTCTCCATCGCCCGCAGGCTCCAGGACCCGCTGGCCGAGCTGGTGAAGATCGACCCCAGGTCCATCGGCGTCGGCCAGTACCAGCACGACCTGTCCGAGGTGAAGCTGTCCCGCTCGCTGGACGCCGTGGTCGAGGACTGCGTCAACGGCGTGGGCGTGGACGTCAACACGGCCTCCGCGCCGCTGCTGGCCCGTGTCTCGGGCATCGGCGGCACCCTGGCGGAGAACATCGTGGCCCACCGCGACGCCAACGGCCCCTTCCGCGACCGCGCCGCGCTCAAGCAGGTGCCCCGGCTCGGCCCCAAGGCGTTCGAGCAGAGCGCGGGCTTCCTGCGCGTCCTCGGCGGCGACGACCCGCTGGACGCCTCGGCCGTGCACCCCGAGGCGTACCCGGTCGTCCGGCGCATCGTGCGGGCCTCCGGCGCGGACGTCCGCTCGCTCATCGGGAACGCCACGGCCCTGCGGGCCCTGTCGCCCGCCGACTTCGTGGACGACACCTTCGGCCTGCCGACCGTCACCGACATCCTGCGGGAGCTGGAGAAGCCGGGCCGCGACCCGCGCCCGGCGTTCCGCACGGCCCGGTTCATGGACGGTGTGGAGACGATTGGGGACCTGGCGCCCGGCATGGTCCTGGAGGGCGTCGTGTCCAACGTGGCGGCCTTCGGCGCCTTCGTGGACGTCGGCGTCCACCAGGACGGTCTGGTCCATGTCTCCGCCATGTCGAAGAAGTTCGTCTCCGACCCGCGCGACGTGGTCAAACCCGGCGACATCGTGAAGGTCAAGGTGCTGGACGTGGACGTGCCGCGCAAGCGGATCTCCCTCACGCTCCGGCTGGACGAGGAGCCGGGCGCCGGTGGCCGCCAGCGGGAGCGCGAGGACCGCGGCGCCCGCGGCGGCGGCGGAGGCGCCCCCCGGCAGCGCGACCGGCGCGGCGGGCGCCGCGACGAGGGCGGAGGAAGTGGGGGCGGGGGCCGGGGCGGTGCCCGCCGCGGGGACACCCCGCCCGTCAACAGCGCGATGGCGGATGCCCTCCGGCGGGCGGGACTTGTCGACAAGGGACGCGGCAAACGGTGATGTTTCCCCCCGGATCGCCCTGAACTCGCGCCCGTCGCCCACGACCTGGGCCCGTGCCGGCGGCCGGGAGCGGACCGGTTCCGACCGCCGATGCGGTGATTTCGGTCTGCTCTCCTTGCCAGACCGGCGGGTAACAACTTACGGTGCCGTAACCTACGGACTCGTAGGTAGACATCGTCCCCGACGCCAGGAGAACTCGTGACCTTCAGCCCCACCCCCGTCGCCAACCAGGAGGAGTGGACGGACGCGCGCCTGATCTATGCACTGGAAGAGGTCGTCGAGCGGGAGCTCAACCGGCATCTGAAGGCCGCGAAGGACTGGATGCCGCACGAGTACGTGCCGTGGAGCGAAGGACGGAACTTCGACGGCCCGATGGGCGGGGAGCCGTGGTCCCCCGAGCAGTCCAAGGTCAGCGACATCGGCCGGACCGCCCTGGTGGTCAACCTGCTGACGGAGGACAACCTCCCGAGCTATCACCGGGAGATCGCCACCATCTTCGGCCGCGAGGGCGCCTGGGGCACCTGGGTCCACCGCTGGACCGCCGAGGAGGGCCGGCACGGCATCGTCATGCGGGACTACCTGCTGACCACCCGCGCCGTCGACCCGGTCCAGCTGGAGAACTTCCGCATGGCGCACATGTCGGAGGGCTTCGAGTCCGACAACGCGCACTCCATGCTGCACTCCGTGGCCTATGTGGCGTTCCAGGAGCTGGCCACCCGTATATCGCACCGGAACACCGGCCGTGAGTCGGGCGACCCGGTGTGCGACCGCATGCTCGCGCGCATCGCCACCGACGAGAACCTGCACATGGTCTTCTACCGGAACCTGCTGCGGGCCGCGTTCGAGCTGGCTCCCGACCAGACGATGAAGGCCGTGCGCGACGTCGTCCTCGGCTTCCGCATGCCCGGTCACGGGATGCCCGGCTTCGAGCGGGCCGCCGCCCGCATGGCGATCGGCGGCATCTACAACCTGCGCATCCACCACGACGACGTGCTCCAGCCCGTGCTGCGGTTCCTGCGCACCCTGGAGCTCGGCGGTCTCGGTCCCGAGGGCCTCAAGGCCCAGGAGGAGCTGGGGATGTTCCTGGAGGGGCTCGACAACGAGGCCCGCCTCTTCGACGAGCGGCTCGCGGCCCGCCGCGCCCGCGCCGCCGCCCGCGCGGCGCAGAACGCCGCCAAGTAGCCCCCGCCGGGGCCCGGCGGAAAACCGGTTGCCCCGGCGGGAGCGCCCGCCTACCGTCTTTCCCGGCCCTGTCGTCGGCGTGGGGAGAGGCCGTTGTTCATCTGAGGTCGCGGACACCGTGAGCCTGCCGCCGGTGCGTGACGAGTCGACCCGACTCCGCACGCGGCCGTGGCACACGCACGACCTCGATCGATGAACGGCCGCCTTTCCGGTACGGCCCGGTGTCCGCACGTGTCGTCGTAGATCCGTCACGCGCAGACCGGAGGCCCGCATGGCCGCTTCTTCCACCACGTACATCACCTGTGACCGGCTGGCCTTCTCCTGGCCGGACGGCACGTCCCTCTTCGACGGCCTCGACCTGGCCGTCGGCCCCGGGCGCACCGGGCTGATCGGCCTCAACGGGACGGGGAAGTCCACCCTGCTGAAGCTGATCGCCGGCGAACTGGCGCCCGTCTCCGGCACGGTGCGCGTCGCCGGCGAGATCGGCCACCTGCCGCAGAACCTGACCCTCGACACCGGCCGCCGCGTCGACCAGGTGCTGGGCGTGGACCGGATCCGCGCCGCGCTGCACGCCATCGAGGCCGGCGATCCGGACGAGGCGCACTTCGCCGTCGTCGGGGACGACTGGGACATCGAGGAGCGCACCCGCGCCACCCTCGACCAGCTCGGTCTCGACGGCATCGGCCTGGACCGTACGGTCGGCGAGGTCTCGGGCGGCGAGACCGTGCTGCTGCGGCTGGCCGCGCTGCTGCTGCGCCGGCCGGACGTGCTGCTGCTCGACGAGCCGACCAACAACCTCGACCTGCGCGCCCGGCGGCGGCTGTACGCGGCCGTCTCCGCCTGGCAGGGCGTGCTCGTGGTGGTCAGCCACGACCGCGAACTCCTGGAGCGGGTCGACCAGATCGCGGACCTGCGGGCGGGCGGGGTGCGCTGGTTCGGCGGCACCCTCTCCGCCTACGAGGCGGCGCTCGCCGTCGAACAGGAGGCCGCCGGGCGGATGGTCCGCGTCGCGGAGGCCGACGTGCGGCGGCAGAAGCGGGAGTTGATCGAGGCGCACGACAAGCTCGCCGGCCGGGCCCGCTTCGCGAGGAAGGCGTACGAGAACAAGCGGGAGCCGCGCATCGTCATGAACGCCCGCAAGCGCGCGGCGCAGGAGTCGGCGGGCAAGCACCGCCTGATGCACGAGGAGCGGCTGGCGGCGGCCAGGGAGCGGCTGGCGGAGGCCGAGGAGGCGGTCAGGGACGACGACGAGATCCGCGTCGACCTGCCGCGCACCGAGGTGCCGCCGCGCCGCCAGGTGCTCAGCCTGCGCGCGGCGGAGCTGCGGTACGGCGCGCGGGCCGCGCTGGAGGTGCGGGGGCCGGAACGGATCGCGCTCACCGGCCGCAATGGCGCGGGCAAGTCCACGCTGCTGCGGACGGTCGCCGGGGAACTGGCGCCGGTCGCGGGCGAGGTCACCGCCCACGTGCCGCTGCGGTACCTGCCGCAGCGGCTGGACATCCTGGACGAGTCGCTGAGCGTCCTGGACAACGTGCGGCGGCTGGCGCCCGGCACCGACCAGCAGACGATCCGGGCCCAGCTGGCGCGCTTCCTCTTCCGCAAGGAGCGCCCGGACCAGGCGGTGGCGACCCTGTCCGGCGGGGAGCGGTTCCGCGCGTCGCTGGCGGCGCTGATGCTGGCCGAGCCGGCTCCCCAGCTCCTGCTGCTGGACGAGCCGACGAACAACCTGGACCTGGCCAGCGTCCGCCGGCTCACCTCGGCGCTGGCCGCCTACCGGGGCGCGCTGGTGGTCGCCAGCCACGACCTGCCGTTCCTGCGCGGGCTCGGCATCACCCGGTGGCTGGTGCTGGACGGCGACCTGGCCGAGTCCGAGCCGCTGTGAGGCCCCGGCGCTCCGGCGGCACCGCTCAGGTCATCTGGGTGGACTGGAGGCGGGCGTAGGCCCCGCCACGCTCCACCAGCTCCGCGTGGCTGCCGATCTCGGAGATCCGTCCCTGGTCCAGCACCACGATGCGGTCGGCGCCGCGCACCGTGGACAGCCGGTGGGCGACGACGAAGACGGTGCGCCCGTGCATCAGGCGGTCCATGGCCTCCTGCACCAGCGCCTCGGAGCGGGTGTCGAGGGCCGAGGTGGCCTCGTCCAGCACCAGGATCCGCGGGTCGCGGATGAGCGCCCGGGCGATCGCGATGCGCTGGCGCTGGCCGCCGGAGAGGCGGGCGCCGCGCTCGCCGACAACGGTGTCCAGGCCGTTGGGGAGCCGGTCCACGAACTCCAGGGCGTTGGCGTCCCGCAGGGCGTCCCGCACGGCCTGGTTGTCGATGTCGCCCATCCCGTAGCCCACGTTCTCCCGGATGGACCCCTCGAAGAGCACCGACTCCTGCGGCACCACGGACAGGAAGCGGCGGTAGCTGCGCAGGTCGAGCGTCGCCATGTCGACGCCGTCCAGCAGGATGCGGCCGGAGACGGGGCGGATGAAGCCGATGAGGAGGTTCAGGATGGTGGACTTGCCGGCGCCGGAGGCGCCGACCAGGGCGACGGTCTCGCCGGGCGGCACGGAGAGGCTGAAGTCGCTGACGGCGGCGGCTCCGTCGCCGTCGTACCGGAAGGTGACCGACTCGAAGTCGATCCGGCCCTGCACGGAACGCACCTCGGCCTTGCCCGCGTTGACCTCCAGGTCGGGCGCCTGGAGGACCTCGCCCGCGGAGCGGACCGATTCCAGCCCCTTGCTGATGATCGGGGTCAGGCCCATCAGCATGGTCATGGAGCCGGTGAGGGTGGTGAAGAAGGTGCTGAGCATCACCACGTCGCCGGGGGAGATGGGCAGCCAGGCGTAGTACGAGATGAGGGCCGCGCCGGCCAGGAAGCCGATGCCGATGGCGTTGAGCAGGATCCAGGCCAGCGCGCCGAAGTGGCCGTTGAGCAGGTCCAGCCGTATGCCCGCGGTGAGCACCTGGCGCAGTGACCCGTCCACCCGGCCCAGGGCGGTGCGCTCCAGCCCGTGGGCGCGGGTGACCGGGATCAGCGTCGTCATCTCGCCTACGCGCGTGGACAGTTGCTCCACCTGGCGGCGGAACTGCTCGTTGTGCCTGCGCAGCCGGCCGCGCAGCCGGCGCACGAGCAGCGAGGCGGCGGGCACGACGAGGACGAAGGCCGGCAGCGCGGCCGGGACCCGCACCGCGATCACGGCGAGGCCGCCGACGAGCGTGATGACGGCGGCCAGTCCGGTGTCGGCGCTCTGCTGGGCGGAGACCTCGATGTTCTCCACGTCGCGGATCACCTTGGTCTGCAGAGCGCTCGCGCTGACCCGGGCGTGGTACCCGATCGACAGCTCCTGCATCCGGCGGCAGAGCGCGGAGCGCAGCGCGGTGCCGACGCGGCGGACGCTGCCGTGCATGCACCGCACGTAGAGCAGGTGGGTCGGGTAGTTGAGCATCAGGACGACCAGCAGCATGACGGTGTTGGCACCGAGCTCCGAGATGGGGCGCTGCTCGACGACGATGTCGATGATGTTCGCGGTGACCAGCGGGAGCAGCCAGACGGGGCTGTGTTTGACGATGAACGCCAGGACGGAGACGAGGAGTCTCCAGCGGTCGTCCCGGAAGAGGTAGGCGAGGGTCCGCACCGGATGTTCCCCCTGGTAGCGATGCTCCAGGGGACCTTGCGGAAGAGCCATGGCGGGAGCACTCCAACGTGCAGGGGATTCGGTCGGGATGACCTTGCCCCCGAAGCCACTCGAACACTCTCCGAAATGTCGAGAGTGGTGAGGCTCTGCCCTTTTCCCTCTGGTTCGGGGTAATTCATATACATGGTGATAGTAACCATGTATGGCGCCGACGCGGTGCGAAA
Source organism: Streptomyces sp. URMC 129 (assembly GCF_051386415.1). Taxonomy (NCBI): domain Bacteria; kingdom Bacillati; phylum Actinomycetota; class Actinomycetes; order Kitasatosporales; family Streptomycetaceae; genus Streptomyces; species Streptomyces sp. URMC 129. The sequence goes on along the minus strand of NZ_JBPQTQ010000032.1, from coordinate 18,405 downwards.
GGCCGAGGTGGGCCCCCGCAGCGGTCCGATTTCTCAACTTGCGTATATTCGCGCCACGCAGGCGCGGTGCGATCCGGCGCTTACGCCAGGGCGGCAGTCCGCCGCGCGTTCGCAACGGTGCGCCTCGCCCGGTCGGGTGACGGGGGCGCACCGGCCGGGGGAGGGGGCCGCGCGGCCGGGTGACGGCGCCGATCACGAACCGGTCGAAAAACTGCCTGATATGAAGCAAGTTGATCTGGGTACGCCCATATGTACGGAGTTGTGCTCTCCAGGTCATGTCGCCGCGGCACATGCCCACACGCGGACCGAGTGGACGACCGAGCGACGAGGAAGAGTGGTGCCCGACCATGCATACGCGAGCAACTGCCCTGCACGAGACCGTTGTTGACGACGGGTCGGCCTCTTCGGCGACCTGGCGCGTCACCGTGCGCCCGGCGGACGCGGCCGTTCCCCGGGTCCGGCACGCGGTACGCGACCTGGTCCTCTCGCGGCGGGCGCCGCTCTCCGGCGACCTGCTCCAGGGGGCCCTGCTGATCGTGTCGGAGCTCGTCACCAACGCCGTCCGGCACGCCGCCCCGTTCACCCCCGAGATCGGCGTGGAGGTGGTGATGGGCGAACGCTTCCTCCGCGTCGCGGTCGAGGACGGGCACCCCCGCCGGCCCAAGGCACTCCAGCCGCACCCCGAGCAGGAGCGGCCCGGCGGGCGCGGACTGCTGCTGGTGAAGGCGATCGCCCGGGAGGCGGGCGGCGACTGCGGTGTCGAGCCCACCCCCTCCGGCGGCAAGGCGGTCTGGGCGACGCTCCCCTTCGACCGGGGCCGAGGGCCGCGCGGCGGGCCGCTCACCAGCCGGCCGCGACCCCCGTCGTCTCCCTGATGGCCGGCCGGGCCGCGTCCAGCACGGTCGGGAACCACGCGGAGAACGTGCCCCGGGCCCGCAGCCCGGCCAGCTCCTCCGGCGTGACGAACGCCGTCTCGGCGACCTCGGCCGGGTCCGGCCGGAGCGGCGCGCTCACCAGCCCGGTGAAGAGATGGTTGTACTCCTGCTCGATGAGCCCAGAGGCGGGGTCCGGGTGGCGGTAGCGGACCGTCCCGGCCTCCCGCAGCAGCGCGGGCGCCGCCCCCAGTTCCTCGGCCGTGCGCCGGGCGGCGGCCAGGAACGGCGGCTCGCCGGGGTACGGGTGACCGCAGCAGGTGTTCGACCAGACGCCGGGGGAGTGGTACTTGTCCGTCGCGCGCCGCTGGAGCAGCAGCCGCCCGGCCGCGTCGAAGAGGAAGACCGAGAACGCCCGGTGCAGCCGCCCCGGAGGCCGGTGCGCGGACAGCTTCTCCGCGGTGCCGACCGTCCGGCCGTCCTCGTCCACCAGCTCCAGCATGATCGGGTCCGCCGAGACGGCCGTGCCGTGGGGCATGTCCACCCTTTTCCTGGCCTCTTCCTGGTCTTTCCCGGCCGCCACGACCCGTGTCCCGACGCCCCGGGCCTGCTCCGACCAGTCTGCCGCACCGGCGACGGCCGCGGGGGGCCTTCCGTCAGTCGCACCGGCCCGTCAGTCGCACCGGCCCGCCTCGTGCGCCGCGTGGCCCGACGGCTCCAGCTGGAACGTGCAGTGCGCCACCGCGAAGTGCGACCCCAGGCACCCCTGGAGGCTGTGCAGCATCCGCTCGTGCCCCACCGCGTCCAGCGCGTCCCGGCTCACCACCACGTGCGCCGACAGCACCGGCATCCCCGAGGTGATGGTCCACACGTGCAGGTCGTGCAGGTCCTCCACGCCGGGCAGGGCGAGGATGTGCTCCCTGACCTCGGCTATGCGCACGGACCTGGGCGCGGCCTCCAGCAGCACGTCCAGCGCCTCGCGGGCCAGCTTCACCGTCCGGGGCACGATCAGCAGCGCGATCAGCAACGACGCGGCCGGGTCGGCGCCCTGCCAGCCCGTCACCACGATGACCAGGGCGGCGGCCACCACCGCGACCGAGCCGAGGGTGTCGGCGGCGACCTCCAGGAACGCGCCGCGCACGTTCAGGCTCTCCCGCTGGCCGCGCATCAGCAGCGCCAGGGAGATCCCGTTGAGGAGCAGGCCCAGCAGGCCGAAGAGCACCGTCTGCCCGCCCGGCACCTCCGCCGGTTCGCGCAGCCGGTCGATCGCCTCCACGAGGATGTAGCCGCCGACCCCGAGCAGGAGCAGGCAGTTCGCCAGGGCGGCCAGGATCTCCAGCCGGGCGTACCCGAAGGTCCTGCGGTCGCCGGCCGGGGCCGGCCGGTTCGCCACGTGGATCGCGGCCAGCGCCATGGCGATGCCGATGACGTCCGTCGCCACGTGCCCGGCGTCGGCCAGCAGGGCCAGCGAGCCGGTGGCCGCCGCGCCCGCGATCTCGGCGGCCAGCAGCACGCAGGCCAGGATGAGCGCGGTGCGCAGCCGCCCCCGGTGCGCGGCGCCCGCCGTGCCGTGTCCGCCCGGCGACGACCCGTGGTGGTGATGTCCGGCACCCATGCTGGCCCCTGCCTCCCTCGTCGACTCCCACAGTGAACTACGGGAGGGGGGTATCCGGCAACGCGGCACTGAACACCGTTGTCATGTGCTCTGACCTGGGCGTTCGTTCGCCGGGACAGCGGCGGCGCGACGGGCCGCGCCGACGGGACGGCTACCTCCCCGGGTGCCGCAGCCGCCAGCCCTCCCAGGCCGAGGAGACCATCTCGCGCAGACCGCGGCGGGCCGTGAAGCCCAGCCGCTCGCGGGCCAGCCCGGCGGCGGCCACGACCCGCGCCGGGTCGCCCGGCCGGCGGCCGGCGACCTTGGCGGCCGGCTCCCGCACCCCGGTGACCTCCGCGACCAGCGCGGCCACCTCGCGGACCGAGGCGCCGGTGCCCGTGCCGATGTTGAGCGTCAGGTCGTCGCCCGCGCCGGGCGGCGGCGCCGGGCGCTCCGCCAGGTGCCGGGCCGCCGCGAGATGGGCCTCGGCCAGATCGGCCACGTGCACGTAGTCCCGCACGCAGGTGCCGTCCGGGGTCGGGTAGTCGTCACCGAAGATGACCGGCGCCTCCCCGAGGGTGATCCGCTCGAAGAACATCGGGATGATGTTGGCCGCCCCGGTATCGGCCAGCCCGGGGGCCGCCGCGCCCGCCACGTTGAAGTACCGCAGGCAGACCGTCGCGATGCCGTGCGCCCGGCCGGCCGCCCGCACCAGCCACTCGCCGGCCAGCTTGGTCTCCCCGTACGGGTTCATCGGCAGGCAGGGCGTCTCCTCCGTCACGGTGTCGGTGTCCGGCATCCCGTAGACGGCGGCGGACGACGACAGCACGAAGCGCCGCACCCGGGCGGCGGCGACCGCCTCCAGCAGCACGGTCAGCCCGTGCACGTTCTCCCGGTAGTAGGTCAGCGGCTCCGCCACCGACTCCGCGACCTGCTTCTTCGCCGCCAGGTGCACCACCCCGGTGACGCCGTGCGCGGCCAGCGTCCGGTCCAGCAGCGCCCGGTCCAGCACCGAGCCCGTCACCAGCGGGACGTCCGGGGCCAGCCGGGCGGCGATCCCGGTGGACAGGTCGTCCAGCACCACCACGCGCTCACCCGCGTCCCGCATGGCCCGCACCACGTGCGCCCCTATGTACCCGGCACCGCCGGTGATCAGCCAGCTCATGGCGGCAGCCTAACCGCTCGGCCGGACGGGGTGGTTGCCTGTCGTAGTGGTTCGATCGCGGACGGTCGCATCGGCTAGGGTGGCGCCCTTCCGATGCGCCCCCACCGACATGAACTCCGGGTTTCCTGACATCAACGCCGTTATTGCCGTGGGGTGGTCATCAGATAATCTCTGCCGACGTCCAGCCGCAGAGACGGTTCTGCCCCAAGGAGTGAAGCGCCCTGTCGACCGCCATCCTCACCGGTCCGCCCCCACCCGGATCGTCACTCGCGGACGATCTGCGCGGACTCGGATTCACCGTCCGGGTGGTCGACGGGTACGCCGGTGTGAGGGCCGCGCTCGCGGACGCGCCGGCCGGGGAACGGATCGCCGTCGTCGACCCCCGCTTCGTCGGCCACCGCCACAGCCTGCGGCTCGGCCTCACCGACCCCCGCTTCGACGCCTCGGCCGTGCCCGGCGCCGTCGCCGTCCTGCCGACGCGCCGGGCCGCCCTGACCGCCGCGCTCGGCCCCGCCGCGGACGACGCCCCGCCGCCCGCGGTCCGGTCGGTCGCCGCCGTGCCCGCCACCGCCGCCGAACGCGAGCGGGCCGCCGCGGCCGTGGCCGCCGTGGACGAGGAGGACCACCGGCTGCGCACCGCCGTGAAGTCCCGCGACGGGTTCTTCACCACCCACTTCGTCAGCCCCTACTCCCGCTACCTGGCGCGCTGGTGCGCCCGCCGGGGCCTGACCCCCAACCAGGTCACCACCGCCTCGCTGCTCACCGCGCTGATCGCGGCCGGATGCGCCGCCACCGGCACCCGCGCCGGATTCGCCGCGGCCGGGCTGCTGCTGCTCGCCTCCTTCGTGCTCGACTGCGCCGACGGCCAGCTCGCCCGCTACGCCCTGCGGTACTCCACGCTCGGCGCGTGGCTCGACGCGACGTTCGACCGGGCCAAGGAGTACACCTTCTACGCCGGGCTGGCGCTCGGCGCGGCCCGCGACGGGGACGACGTGTGGGCGCTCGCCCTGGGCGCGATGGTGCTCCAGACCGTCCGGCACATCGTGGACTTCGCGTTCGGCGCCGCCCACCCGCCGGCGCCGAACGCCGCCGCACCGGGCGCCACGGCCCTGACCGGACGGCTGGACCGGATCGGCTGGACCGTCTGGCTGCGCCGGATGATCGTGCTGCCCATCGGGGAACGCTGGGCCCTGATCGCCGTCCTCACCGCGTTCACCACTCCGCGGGTCACGTTCACCGTGCTGCTCGCGGCCGGCGGGTTCGCCGCCTGCTACACCACGGCCGGACGGCTGCTGCGCTCCCGCCGGCTGTCCGGCGGCGGCCCCGGGACCGCCGCCGCGCTCGCCGGGCTGGCCGACAGCGGACCGGTGGCGCACGCCGTGGCCGCCGCCCGCCCCCGCCCCGCGGGGAGCCGTGCCACCGCCCCGCTGTGGGCCCTGGCCGGCACCGCCGTGCTGGTCGGCGTCCTGCTCGCCACCGCGGGCGACGGCCACGGGTGGGCCCTCGCCGCGGCGGCCTGCTCCGCGCTCTGCGCGGGCCGAGCCGTCGCCGCACCGCTGGAGCGGCCGTTCGACTGGGTCCTCCCACCGCTGTTCCGCTGCGGCGAATACCTCACCGTGCTCGTCCTGGCCGCACACAGCCGGGTGAACGGGGCGTTGCCCGCGGCTTTCCTCCTGGTGGCCGCTTGCGCCTACCATCATTACGACACGGTGTACCGCCTCCGCGGCGGCGCCGGGGCGCCCCCCCGCCTGCTGGTCCTGGCCGCCGGCGGTCACGAGGGCCGCGTCCTGGTGGTCACCGCCGCAGCCGCCCTCTGGGCGACCGGCCAGGGCTTCACCACCGCGCTCGCGGTCCTCGCCGGGGCCCTGGCGCTCCTGGTGCTCGGGGAGAGCATCCGCTTCTGGAGCTCCTCCCGCGCACCGGCCGTACACGACGAAACAGGAGAACCCGCATGATCGGCCTCATCCTGGCCGCCGGCGCCGGACGGCGCCTTCGCCCCTACACCGACACCCTGCCCAAGGCCCTGGTGCCGGTCGTCACCCCGGACGGCGGGGACCCCAAGACGGTCCTCGACCTGACCCTGGCGAACTTCGCGGAGGTGGGCCTGACCGAGGCCGCCGTCGTCGTCGGCTACCGCAAGGAAGCGGTGTACGAGCGCAAGGACGCCCTGGAGCGCCGCTACGGCGTCCGGCTCACCCTGGTCGAGAACGACAAGGCCGAGGAGTGGAACAACGCCTACTCCCTGTGGTGCGCCCGCGACGTCCTCGCCGAGGGCGTCATCCTCGCCAACGGCGACACCGTGCACCCCGTCTCCGTCGAGAAGACCCTGCTCGCCGCGCGGGGGAACGGGCAGCGAATCGTTCTCGCCCTGGACGCCGTCAAGCGCCTGGCCGACGAGGAGATGAAGGTCGTCGCCGACCCCGAGAAGGGCGTCCAGCGCATCACCAAGCTGATGGACCCGGCCGAGGCCAGCGGCGAGTACATCGGCGTCACCCTCATCGAGGCCGAGGCCGCCGGTGAGCTGGCCGACGCGCTGCGCGTCACGTTCGAGCGCGACCCCCAGCTCTACTACGAGGACGGGTACCAGGAGCTGGTCGACCGGGGCTTCCGCGTCGACACCGCCCCCATCGGCGACGTGAGCTGGGTCGAGATCGACAACCACGAGGACCTCGCCCGGGGACGGGAGATCGCGTGCCGGTACTGACCCGCCTCATCCCGTCCCCCGTCTCGGTCGACATCACCGCCGGGGCCCTGGACAACCTGGCGGGGCTCCTGGCCGACCAGCGCATCTCCTCCTCCGGCCGGCTCGCCGTCGCCATCAGCAACGGCTCGGGCGCCGCGCTGCGCGAGCGGCTGACCCCGGCCCTGCCCGGCGCCGACTGGTACGAGGTGGGCGGCGGCACCATCGACGCCGCCGTGCAGCTCGCGGACGCCATGCGCTCCGGCCACTACGACGCCGTGGTGGGCCTGGGCGGCGGCAAGATCATCGACGCCGCCAAGTACGCGTCGGCGCGCGTCGGCCTGCCCATGGTCGCCGTCGCGACCAACCTCTCCCACGACGGCATCTGCTCCCCGGTCTCCATCCTGGACAACGACGCCGGGCGCGGCTCCTACGGCGTGCCCACGCCCATCGCGCTGGTCGTGGACCTCGACGTGATCCGCCAGGCCCCGGTGCGGTACGTCCGCTCCGGCATCGGGGACGCCGTCTCCAACATCTCCGCCATCGCGGACTGGGAGCTGTCGCACCGGGAGACCGGCGAGCAGATCGACGGACTGGCCGCGGCGATGGCCCGGCAGGCCGGTGAGGCCGTGCTGCGCCACCCCGGCGGCTGCGGTGACGACCCCTTCCTCACCGTGCTCGCGGAGGCGCTGGTGCTCTCCGGGATCGCGATGTCGATCGCCGGCCACACCCGGCCCTCCTCCGGCGCCTGCCACGAGATCTCGCACGCGCTCGACCTGCTCTATCCGAGACGTTCGGCACTGCACGGCGAACAGGTCGGCCTGGGGGCGGCCTTCGCCATGCACCTGCGCGGCGAGCCCGGCCACTGCGGACTGATCGCCGAGGTGCTGCGGCGGCACGGGCTGCCCGTGCTGCCCGACGACATCGGCTTCACCGCCGACGAGTTCGTGACGGCCGTCGCCTTCGCGCCGCAGACCAGGCCGGGCCGCTACACCATCCTCGAGCACCTCGACCTGACCACCGACGAGATCAGGGACGCATACGCCGACTATGTCAAAACCATCGGTTGCTGAACTCCGCCCGGTCGTCCACCCGCCGGGGGTGAAGGACCGGCGCAGCGGGGAGCACTGGGCCGGGCGCCTGTACATGCGGGAGATCTCGCTGCGCTGGACCAGGCACCTGGTGTCCACGCGCATAACGCCCAACCAGCTCACCTACCTGATGGTCCTCGCCGGCGTCGCGGCCGGCGGGGTCCTGCTGGTTCCCGGGCCGGCCGGGGCGCTGCTGGCCGCGCTGCTCATCCAGCTCTACCTGCTCCTGGACTGCGTGGACGGCGAGGTCGCCCGCTGGCGGGCCCAGACCTCCGTCACCGGCGTCTATCTCGACCGCGTCGGCCACTACCTGGCCGAGGCGGCGCTGCTGGTCGGCTTCGGGGTGCGGGCCGCCGACGTCTTCGCCGTCGAGGGGGCGGCGGCCGACTGGCTGTGGGCCTTCCTCGGCACGGTCGCGGCGCTCGGCGCGATCCTGATCAAGGCGGAGACCGACCTGGTCGACGTCGCCCGGACCCGCGGCGGGCTGCCCGCGGTGCGCGAGGAGGCGGCCACGCCGCGCTCGCAGGGCCTGGCGCTGGCCAGGAGGGCCGCCGCCGCCCTGAAGTTCCACCGGCTGGTGGGCGGCGTCGAGGCGTCCCTGCTGATCCTGGTGGTGGCCGTGCTGGACGCGTTCGGGGGCGACCTGTTCTTCACCCGGCTCGGGGTGGTGGTCCTGGCGGCCGTCGCCGTGACGCAGACGCTGCTGCACCTGGTCTCCATCCTGGCGTCCAGCAGGCTCCGGTGATCGCGGTGGGGACGGATCGGCTCAGGCTCGGCGCGGTCATCCTGACCATGGGGGACCGCCCCAAGGAACTCAGGGCGCTGCTGGACTCGGTCGCCGCGCAGGAGGGCGAGCCGGTCGAGGTGGTGGTCGTCGGCAACGGCGCCGAGCTGTCCGATCTGCCGGAGGGCGTGCGCAGCCTGGAGCTGCCGGAGAACGTCGGCATCCCCGGTGGCCGGAACGTGGGCATCGAGGCGTTCGGGCCGGGCGGCTCCAATGTCGACGTGCTGCTGTTTCTGGACGACGACGGTCTGCTTCCGGACAAAGGCGCGGCCGAATTGATTCGCTCGGCGTTCGACGCGGATCCCCGGCTCGGCATCGTCAGCTTCCGTATCGCGGACCCGGACACCGGCGTCACCCAGCGGCGCCACGTGCCCCGGCTGCGCGCCTCGGACCCGCTGCGCTCCTCCCCGGTCACCACGTTCCTGGGCGGCGCGACCGCCGTCCGCACCCAGGTCTTCCAGCAGGTCGGCGGCCTGCCGGACAACTTCTTCTACGCCCACGAGGAGACGGATCTGGCCTGGCGGGCCCTGGACGCGGGCTGGAACATCCACTATCGCGCCGATCTGCTCCTGCTCCACCCGGCCACCGAGCCGTCCCGGCACGCCGTGTACCACCGCATGATCGCCAGGAACCGGGTGTGGCTGGCCCGCCGGAACCTGCCGCTGCCGCTGGTGCCCGTCTACCTGTCCGTGTGGCTGCTGCTGACCCTGCTGCGGCGGCCCCCGCTGTCCGCCCTGAAGGCGTGGTTCGGCGGCTTCGTGGAAGGCTGGCGCACCCCGTGCGGTCCACGGAGGCCGATGCGTTGGCGTACGGTATGGCGCCTGACCCGGCTCGGACGACCTCCGGTCATCTGACAAGCTCGGGTCTGAGAACATCCAGGAGCCGCCCATCGCGGCTTCTTCCAGCCTGTGCCCTGTGAGGACGAATTTCCAAGGTGAGCGAGACCACGCACGACAGTGCGCCCACCCGTGAGGTGACGCCGGCCGAACTGGCGGCGCTGCACGGACTGTCAGTCAGCGGTGCCCGCCCGTCACTGCCGGCGTACGTGCGGCAGTTGTGGGGGCGGCGGTATTTCATAGTCGCCTTTTCCCAGGCGAAACTTACCGCCCAGTACAGCCAGGCGAAACTCGGCCAGCTCTGGCAGGTCTTCACCCCGCTGCTCAACGCCCTGGTCTACTTCCTGATCTTCGGGATGCTGCTGGGCGGTCGCGGGGACATGGGGAACGACGAGTACGTCCCGTTCCTGGTGACCGGCGTCTTCGTCTTCACCTTCACCCAGGCGTCGGTGCTCGCCGGTGTGAAGTCCATCTCGGGCAACCTGGGCCTGGTGCGGGCCCTGCACTTCCCGCGCGCCTCGCTGCCCATCTCCTTCTCGCTCCAGCAACTCCAGCAGCTCCTCTACTCGATGGTCATCCTGGTCGTCGTGATGCTGAGCTTCCAGCACTGGCCCACCTGGAGCTGGTTCCTGGTGGTCCCGGTGCTGGTGCTGCAGTTCGTCTTCAACGCCGGGCTGGCGATGCTCTTCGCGCGCTGGGGGAGCCACACCCCGGACCTGGTGCAGCTCATGCCGTTCGTCCTGCGCACCTGGATGTATGCCTCGGGCGTCATGTTCCCCCTGCGCTACATGGTCGAGAAGACCGCGAAGTGGCCCGGCTGGGTGGCGGATATGCTGGAGGCCAATCCGGCCGCGGTGTACATGGACCTGATGCGGTACGCGCTCATCGACGGCCCGTATCACGACACGATTCCCGCCAACACCTGGCTGTTCGCGCTCGGGTGGGCGCTGGTCGCGGGGATCGGCGGTTTCGTGTACTTCTGGAAGGCGGAGGAGCGCTACGGCCGTGGCTGACAAGGACAGTTCCACCGGGCTGGTGGTGGACGACGGCCGGGTCCCGACCGTCATCGCGGACGATCTGCACATCGTCTACCGCGTCTACGGCGGGGGCGGCCGGGGCAACGCGACGGCGGCGCTGCGCCGCATCATCCGCCGCGAGCCGCCCGCGCGGGTCCGCGAGGTGCACGCCGTGCGCGGCGTCAGCTTCGTCGCCTACCGCGGCGAGGCCATCGGCCTGATCGGCACCAACGGCTCGGGCAAGTCGACGCTGCTGCGCGCCGTCGCCGGGCTGCTGCCCGCCGAGCGCGGCAAGGTCTACACCGACGGCCAGCCCTCGCTGCTCGGCGTCAACGCCGCGCTGATGAACGACCTCACGGGCGAGCGCAACGTGATACTCGGCGGGCTCGCGATGGGCATGACCCGCGAGCAGATCCGGGAGCGCTACAAGTCGATCGTGGAGTTCTCCGGGATCAACGAGAAGGACGACTTCATCAGCCTCCCGATGCGGACCTACTCCTCGGGCATGCAGGCCAGGCTCCGGTTCGCCATCGCCGCCGCCAAGGACCACGATGTGCTGATGATCGACGAGGCGCTGGCCACCGGCGACAAGAAGTTCCAGCGGCGCTCGGAGGCGCGGATCCGCGAGATGCGCGCCGAGGCGGGCACGGTGTTCCTGGTCAGCCACAACAACAAGACGATCCGGGACACCTGCGACCGGGTGCTGTGGCTGGAGAAGGGCGAGCTGGTCATGGACGGTCCCACCGACCAGGTGCTGAAGGCGTACGAGGAGGAGACCGGGAAGTAGGCCGCCCGCCGGATCCTTCCACCGCCCCGCACCGCGTGTCCGGGGCGGCGCTTATCTGATCACAAGGTAGAAATACAAGCATGACGGCAACGGAGAGGGTGGTCCGCCCGTGCTGACCGCCCCCGAGGGCCGGCACACGGAGGCGGTGCTGGCGAAGGCCGCCCACGAGAACTTCCCGGTCGCCCCCCGCTTCCTGCCCCGCGCCTGGCGCGACGACCTCATGGCCGTCTACGGCTTCGCCCGCCTCGTCGACGACATCGGCGACGGGGACCTCGCGCCCGGCGGCGCCGACGCCGTCCTGCTCGGCCTCGACGCCGCCCGCGCCGACGACCGGCTCGCCCTGCTCGACGCGCTGGAGGCCGACCTGTGGCGCGTCTTCGGCGGCGGCCCGGGCGGCCCGGGCGGCTCCCCGGCCCCGCCGCCGCGCCACCCGCTGCTGCGCGGCCTGGTGCCGACCGTGCGCCGCGCCGGGCTCACGCCCGACCCGTTCCTCGCGCTCGTCGAGGCCAACCGCGTCGACCAGCGGGTCCGCCGGTACGCGACCTTCGAGGACCTCCTCGGCTACTGCGAGCTGTCCGCCAACCCTGTCGGCCGCCTCGTCCTCGCCATCACCGGCACCGCCACTCCCGAGAGCGTCCGCCGCTCCGACGCCGTGTGCACGGCGCTCCAGATCATCGAGCACCTCCAGGACGTCGCCGAGGACCTCGCCCGCGACCGCGTCTACCTCCCGGCCGACGCCATGCGCCGCTTCCGCGTCACGGAGGCCGACCTCGCCGCGCCCACCGCGAACGCCTCGGTACGCACCCTGGTGGCACACTTGTCCGAACAGGCCCGTAGGCTGCTGGACGAGGGCGCGCCACTGCTCGGCGACGCCCCCGGGCGGCTGCGGCTGCTGCTCGCCGGGTTCATCGGCGGCGGCAGGGCGGCGGCCCGGGCCATCGCCGACGCCGGATACGACGTGCTGGCAGGGCCACCCCGGGCCACCAGGGGCGGGCTGCTGCGCGCGGTGGCGACCACCCTGCTGAGAAGATCGTGAGCGGACGCCCGTGACCAAGAGCCCCCCGCTGCCGCCGCCCGTCGCCGCCGCGTACCGCTACTGCGAGACCGTCGCCGCCCTGAACTCCAGGAACTTCAGCTACGGCGTCCGGCTGCTGCCCGCGCGCAAGGTGCTCGCGCTGACGGCCGTGTACGCGTTCTCCCGGCGCGTGGACGACATCGGTGACGGCGGACTGGCGCCGGCCGTGAAGGAGACCCGGCTGGCCGGGGCCCGCGCCCTGCTGGACCGGGTGCGCGCCGGAGAGATCACCGAGGACGACACCGATCCCGTCGCCGTCGCCCTCGGCCACGCGGCCGGACTCCACCCCCTGCCGCTCGGCGCCCTGGACGAGCTGATCGACGGCGTCCTCATGGACGTGCGCGGCACGACGTACGAGACCTGGGAGGACCTGCGCGTCTACTGCCGCCGCGTCGCGGGCACCATCGGCCGGATCTCGCTCAGCGTCTTCGGCCTGCCGCCCGGCACGCGCCACACCGGCCGCGCCGAGGAGGCCGAGAGGTACGCGGACACCCTCGGGCTCGCCCTCCAGCTCACCAACATCCTCCGCGACATCCGCGAGGACGCGGTCAACGGCCGCACCTACCTGCCCGCCGAGGACCTGCGGAAGTTCGCCTGCCCCGGCGGCACCGGCCTGCTCGCCCCGGGCCCCGAGGCCGACTTCACCGGGCTGGTGCGGTTCGAGGTCCGGCGCGCCCAGGAGCTGTTCGCGGAGGGCTTCCGGCTGTTGCCGCTCCTCGACCGCCGCTCCGCCGCCTGCGTGGCCGCCATGGCCGGGATCTACCACGGGCTGCTGGACCGCATCGCCCGCGACCCCGCCGCCGTGCTGCGCGGGCGGGTCACCCTGTCGCCCGCCCGCAAGGCGCTGGTCGCCGCGCGCGGCCTGACCGGCGTCGACACCCGCCGGGCCGCCCGGCGGGTGGGGTCATGAACGCCCCGCCCGCCCCGTCGCGGACCGCCGTCGTCGTCGGCGGCGGGCTCGCCGGACTCACCGCCGCCCTCGGCCTGGCCGACCGCGGGCACCGCGTCACCCTGGTCGAGACCCGGCCCCGGCTCGGCGGCCTGGCGTTCTCCTTCCGCCGCGACTCGCCCGTCGGCACCCTCACCGTCGACAACGGCCAGCACGTCTACCTGCGCTGCTGCACCGCCTACCGGGGCTTCCTCGACCGCGTCGGCGGCACCTCGCTGGCCCCCCTCCAGCCCCGCCTCGACGTGCCGGTGCTCGACCCCGGCTCCGGGCGGCTCGGCCGCATCCGCCGCACCGCGCTGCCCGTCCCGCTGCACCTGGCGGGCTGCCTCGCCCGCTACCCCCACCTCTCGCCCGGCGAGCGCGCCGCCGCCGCGCGGGCCACGTTCGCGCTGCGCCGCCTCGACCCCGAGGACCCCGCGCTGGACGGCCAGGACTTCGCCGGCTGGCTGCGGCGGCAGGGCCAGACCGCCCGTGCCGTCGCCGCGCTGTGGGACCTCATCGGCATCGCCACGCTCAATGCCCGCGCCGAGGACGTCTCCCTCGCCCTGGCCGCCATGATCTTCCGCACCGGGCTGCTGACCGAGCCCGCCGCCGCCGACATCGGCGTCCCCCGCGTCCCGCTCGGCGAGCTGCACGACACCCTCGCCCGTGCCGCCCTGGACCGCGCCGGGGTGACCACGCTGCTCGCCACCCGGGCCGGACGGCCGCGCCCGGCCCCCGGCGGCGGCTGGCGGATCGCGGTCACCTCCCGGGACCGGCGGGACCGGCGGGAGCTGACCGCCGACGCCGTCGTGCTGGCCGTGCCCCAGGGCGCCGCGCACCGGCTCCTGCCGCCGGACGCGCTGCCCGACCCGGACCGGCTGCTGGGCATCGGCACCGCGCCGATCCTCAACGTGCACGTCGTCCTCGACCGGCGCGTGCTGCGCCGCCCCTTCTTCGCCGCGGTCAACAGCCCCGTCCAGTGGGTCTTCGACCGCACCACCTCCTCCGGGCTGTCCGGCCTGCCCGGCGGCGCGGGCGCCCAGTACCTGGTGCTGTCCCAGTCGGCGGCGGGGGAGGAGATCCAGCTCCCCGCCGACGTGCTGCGCAAGCGGTACCTGCCCGAGCTGGCCCGGCTGCTGCCGCCGGTGGCCGGGGCGCGGGTCCTCGACTTCTTCGTCACCCGCGAACGGGCCGCCACGTTCGCCCCCGCGCCCGGCGTCGGGCGGCTGCGGCCCGGGACGGCCACCCGCGCCCCCGGTCTGTACCTGGCCGGCGCGTGGACCGCCACCGGATGGCCCGCGACGATGGAGGGCGCGGTGCGCAGCGGCCTGGCCGCGGCCCGCGCGGCGGCCGGCGGAGGGCCGGTCCGGGCCCACAGCCACGAGCGACACGAGGAGAGTGTGTGAACCCGGCACAGCCACTGAGCGACGGTGCCGTACCGGCACTGCTGGAACGGGGACGGGCGCTGGCCGCGCCGGCGCTGCGCGCCGCGGTCGGCCGCCTGGCCCCGCCCATGAACACCGTCGCCGCGTACCACTTCGGCTGGATCGACGCCGAGGGCCGCCCGTCCGACAGCGACAGCGGCAAGGCGGTGCGTCCCGCGCTCGCCCTGCTGTCCGCCGAGGCGGCCGGCGCCGCGGCGGAGACCGGCATCCCCGGCGCCGTCGCGGTCGAGCTGGTCCACAACTTCTCCCTGCTCCACGACGACCTGATGGACGGCGACGAGCAGCGCCGCCACCGGGACACGGTGTGGAAGGTGCACGGCCCGGCGCAGGCCATCCTGGTCGGCGACGCGCTTTTCGCGCTGGCCAACGAGGTGATCCTGGAGGCCGGCACCGACCGGGCGGCCCGTGCCGCGCGGCGGCTGGCCGCCGCCAGCCGCAGGCTCGTGGACGGGCAGGCCCAGGACATCGCCTTCGAGCACCGCGAGCGGGTCAGCGTCGCGGAGTGCCTGGAGATGGAGGGCAACAAGACCGGGGCGCTGCTCGCCTGCGCCGCCTCCATCGGCGCGGTGCTCGGCGGCGCCGACGAGCGCCTGGCGGACAGCCTGGAGCTGTTCGGCCACCACCTGGGCCTCGCCTTCCAGGCCGTGGACGACCTGCTGGGCATCTGGGGCGACCCGCGCAGCACGGGCAAGCTGACCTGGAGCGACCTGCGGCAGCGCAAGAAGTCGCTGCCGGTCGTCGCCGCGCTGGCCGCCGGGGGGCCCGCCGCCGAACGGCTGACCGCGCTGCTGACGGCCGACGCGAAGAAGAGCCGGCAGGAGTTCGACGACTTCGACGAGGCCGAGTTCGCCGTCCGGGCCGCGCTGATCGACGAGGCCGGCGGGCGCGCGTGGACCGCCGCGGAGGCGCGCCGCCAGTACGAGGCGGCCGTCGCGGCGCTGCACGGCGTGGAGATGCCCGGGAGCGTCCGGGACCGGCTGGTGGCCCTGGGCGACTTCGTGGTCGTGCGGCAGAAGTGACCGGCGGGGGCCCGCCCGGCGGCCGGCTCAGCCGTCCGTCAGCAGTTGGTCGCGCAGCCGGTCCCGGTCCGCCGCGGTGAGGCCGAGGCCCTCGGCCAGATACCGCTTGGTGCCGCCCCACACCGCGTCGATCTCGTCGAACGCCGTCTGGAGGTACTCGGCGCGGGCGTCGAACAGCGGCGCCAGCAGCTCCGACACCTCCGCCGACAGCACGGTCCCGCCGCCCTCGGTGGCGGCGCCCCGCCGTATCAGGTACCGGCGGTGCGGCGCGTTGGACTTCAGGTAGTCGGCCGCGATGGCCTCGCGCTCCACGCCGAGGGCCAGCAGCGTCACCGCGACGGTCAGCCCGGCCCGGTCCTTCCCGGCCGAGCAGTGCATCAGCACGGGCACGCTCCCCGCGGCCAGCGCGCGCACCACCCGGCCGTGCTCGGCGGTCTTGCGGTGGATCATCCAGCGGTAGGAGGCGACCATCCGGCCGACGGCCTGCCCCTGGCCCAGCGCGGCCCGCAGCTGGGCGAGGTCCCCGTCGCGGACCAGGGCCCAGAACTCGCTGCCGTCGGCCGGGTCGGTCAGCGGAAGGTTGACGTTGCGCACGCCGGGGAGGGCGACGTCCTGCCCCTCCAGGGCCTGGTCGGCGGAGTTCCGGAAGTCGAAGACCGTGTGCAGTCCGAGCGAGGCGAGGTACGCCTGGTCGGCGGCCGTGGCACGGGCCAGGTGACCGCTGCGGAAGAGCCGGCCGTGCGCCACCCGCCGCCCGTCGGCGGTGGGCAGGCCCCCCAGGTCGCGAAAGTTGCGCACTCCTGTCAACACCGTCTCGGCGGACTGCTGCTGCGTCACGGACTCTCCTCCCGTAGCGGCCATGGCTCCAGGCTGACCATACGACAAGGCTCGTTGTAACAGTCCGGTCATGCGGCGCAACACCTCACCGGCGACGGCGGGAGAGCGCCAGAGTGAACCCTTCGGGCATGAGGGTCAGCCGCTCCACGACCTTCAGCCGGTAGTCGGCGTGGTCGTGGAGGTGGTAGCGGCGCAGCAGCAGGCCGAGCACCAGGGTCGCCTCGTGGAGGGCGAACTGGCGCCCGATGCAGGCCCGCTCCCCGGTGCCGAACGGCTTGAAGACGTGGCCCGGCCGGGCCCGGACGCGCTCGGGGAGGAAGCGGTCGGGGTCGAACCGCTCGGCGTCGGCCCCCCAGACGGACGGGTCCCGGTGCAGCACCGGGATCAGCACCACGGCCCACGCCCCGGCGCGCATCGGGTACTTGCCGCCCAGCAGCGTGTCCTCGCGGGCGGCGCGGACGAAGCCCGGGGCCGTGGGCCACAGGCGCAGCGCCTCGTCGAGCACCCGGCGCACGTGGCGGAGCTTGCTGACCTGCTCGTAGCCCGGGTCGCCGTCCGGTCCCCAGACCCGGTCGACCTCCTCCTGGGCGCGGGCCATGACCTCGGGGTGCTTGGCCAGGTAGTACAGCGCGAACGACAGGGCGCCCGACGTCGTCTCGTGGCCCGCGACGAGGAAGGTGATGACCTGGTTGCGGATGTTGGCCGGGTCCAGGCGCGCGCCCGTGCCGGGCTGCGCGGTGTTGAGCATCAGGCCGAGCAGGTCGTCGGTGCGGGTGTCCCCGGCGGCCACCCGCTCCCGGACGATCTCGTCCACCACGGACGCCATGAACGCGGTGCAGGCGGCGTTGCGCCGGTCGGCGCGGCGGGTGAGCAGCGGGCCGATCACCGGAGGGATGATCACCCGCTGCTGCGCGGTGTGCAGGGCGCCGACCATGGCGGTGACGAAGGGGTGCGGCTCGTCGCGCTCGAAGGAGCCGAAGTCGTAGCCGAAGCCGGTGTTCCCGATGGTCTCCAGCGTCAGCTTGGTCATGTCGCCCGGTACGTCCACCGGCGTGCCCTCGTCCGCGCGGGCGTCCCAGCGGCCCGTCAGCCGGGCGGCCATCCGGAGCATCGTGGGGTGGTAGCGGACCATGGCCTCGCGGGTGAAGGCGGGGGCCAGGATGTCGTGGGCGCGCTGCCAGCTCGGCTCCTCGTTGTGCGCGGTGAACAGGCCGTCCCCACCGACCGAGCGCAGGCTCTCGACGCCCAGGACCACCCGCTTGGCGAACCGCGACTCGTCCACCAGCTCCGCCACCAGGTCGGCCCCGGAGACGACGACGATCCGCTGGCCGAAGATGTTCCGGTGGAAGATCGGGCCCAGCTCGGCGGCCAGCCGCATCGAGCCCTGCACGGGCCGCTTCGGCGAGGTGGCCAGGATGTCCCCCAGGAACGGCACCCGGAACCTCGGGTGCGGGATGTCGCCGATCCGGGGCCAGAGCGCGGTCGCCGCCGCCTCCGTTGTGGTCACGCTGCTTCCCCTCCAGCCGGTCCCGCACACGCGTCTTGTTGAACCCGATTCAACAGAACCTTCGGCGCCGGCCGAACAGGTGTCAAGTAGTCTGTCGGGGTGACCGAGAAGGCCGTGCGACAACCCGGTGCCGGACGCGCCCGCACCCGGCTGGACACCGAGCGCCGCCGGGAGCAACTGCTGAGGGTGGGCGTTCAGTTGTTCGCCGAGCGCCCCTACGAGGAAGTGTGGATCGAGCAGGTCGCCGAGCTCGCCAGCGTCTCCCGCGGTCTGCTGTACCACTACTTCCCCACCAAGCGGGACTTCTTCCTCGCCGTCGTCCGCCGCGAGGGCGAGCGCATCCTCGGCATGACCGCCACCGACCCCGGCCTGCCCATGGACGAGCGGCTGCTGGCCGGTCTCGACGTCTACCTCCGCTTCGCCGAGGAGCACTCCCAGGGCTACCGCGCCTTCCACCGCGCCATGGCCACCGGCGACCCCGAGATCCGCGCCATCTACCAGGAGCTGCTGGACGCCCAGGCCGCCCGCATCGTGGCCGCCCTGGAGCCGGCCCAGTGCCTGGGGCCCGACGCGCTGCGGACGGCCGTGCGCGGCTGGCTGTCGTTCGTCACCACCGTCTGTCTGGACTGGCTGGAGAACCGCCGGCTCACCCGCGACGAGGTCCGCGACCTGTGCGCCCGCGCCCTGCTCGGCGCCGTGGGCGGCTGAACGACGGCCGGTTCACACACTCTTTCTTCCCCGCCCCCTTCTTCCCCCGACCCCGCCC
>NZ_JBPQTQ010000031.1:0-48006 GCF_051386415.1 Streptomyces sp. URMC 129 | reverse complement strand
ACAGCGTCAACGGCGGAATCCTCGGTCCAGGTCGCGTCACACCCGACCAACGACGAATCTCCGACTCAGGACACTAGCTCCGCGTAGCGGCGGCCGGGTCGGCGGCCTGGCGCTGGCCCGGGACGGCGGGCTCGGTCCCGGGCCCTCCGGGGCTCCCCGGCCGCGCGGACTTCCCCGGCTTCCCCGGCTTCTCCGGCTCGGTCCGGAACAGCCAGTCCAGCGAGGGCTGCACGATCGGCCGGAAGACCCTGCGCACCGGTGCCGAGCCGAGGACCACGCTGAGCGCGATCGCGGCCAGCGGCATCAGCGCCTGCTCGTACCAGGGACCGACCCAGTCCACGCCCCACCAGCGCAGGGCCGGACGCAGCACCAGCGGGTGCAGCAGGTAGATGTACAGGCCGCCCGCGCCGAGATAGGTGACCAGCGGCAGCTTGCGGCGCGGCACCAGCCGGACGAAGGCGAGCGCGATGACCATGCCGCAGCACAGCACCCCGCCCCGGACGACCCAGTCCCACGGCAGCGGCAGCTCGTACGTGGCGTCGTACGGCTTGCTCATCCGCAGCCAGCTGAACGCCACCTCCTCGCGCGCGAACCACGCGGCCACGCAGGTGACGGCGATCACCGCGAGCGCGGCCCAGCGGCTCCACGCCGCCGCCAGCGCCTCCGCGAACAGGCCCTGCCGCAGCTTCCAGCCGAGCAGGAAGAACGGCAGGAAGCACACCGTCCTGGACAGCGACATGAAGTCGCCGAAGTCCGAGAGGTAGCCGACGGCCAGCGCCGCGACGACGGAGGTGGCCAGCGGGTGGCGGAGCTGCACCAGGTACGGCAGCCCCACGCGCCAGAAGAGCAGCGACAGCAGGAACCACAGCGCCCAGGGCGGCTGGGCGATCTGGAAGTTCCAGTCGCCCCAGAAGTACCGCTGCTGGAGCGTGTGCAGGAACCCGATCGCCAGATAGGGCACCAGGATCGACTCGACGAGCCGCCTGGCCTCGCGGGCGGTGAGGGTGTCGGCCCGGCTGAAGTACCCCGCGACCATCACGAAGACGGGGACGCGCAGCGCCCAGGTGGCGATCTGGAGCCAGCGGAGACCGTCACGGTCCATGATCGTGTCGGTCAGGTGCCCGAAGACCACCAGGGTGCCGGATATGTAGCGCAGGTTGTCCCAGTGCGGATCACGGCTCTTGGTCATCGAATCCCGGTGGCGCGAGGGGCCGCGCAGTCGTCCTTTCACTCTGCATTAGACATGCCACCGGTGCCCCGGGGTGCGCTTCCGGGGTGAACGATCAATAACGATTCGGCGTGTCGGGGATCTGCGACCATGGAGGGGTGACGGACCAGCAGTCGTTCTATGAGCAGGTCGGGGGCGAGGAGACGTTCCGCAAGCTCGTCCGCCGCTTCTACGAGGGAGTCGCGGCGGACCCGGTGCTGCGGCCGATGTACCCCGAGGAGGACCTCGGCCCGGCGGAGGAGCGGCTCGCGCTCTTCCTCATGCAGTACTGGGGCGGCCCGCGCACCTACAGCGACCACCGCGGCCACCCCAGGCTGCGGATGCGGCACGCGCCGTTCGCCGTGGACCAGGCGGCGCACGACGCGTGGCTGCGCCACATGCGCGAGGCCGTGGACGCGCTGGGCCTGGCGCCCGAGCACGAGCGGCAGCTGTGGGGGTACCTGGTCTACGCGGCCCGCTCCATGGTCAACACCCCCGGCTGACGCCGCCGCGCGGTCCGGGCCGCGACCGCCGTCGGCACCGCGGTGAACGGCGGCGGCCCGGGGTCAGCCGCGGTAGAGGGTCAGGGTCGTCCAGGCGCCGACGTGGACGCGGTCGCCCTCGCGGAGCGGGACCGGGACGTAGGGCTGGATCGGGTCCTCGGCCCCGTTGACGGTGGTGCCGTTGGTCGAGTCCTGGTCCACCACGGCCCAGCCGCCGTCCGGCTGCTGGACCAGGACGGCGTGCTGGTGGGAGACGCCGGGGTCCTCCGTGGGCCGGGAGAGGTCGATGTCGGGGGCCTCGCCCGTGGACTGGCGGCGGCGGCCGATGGTGACCTGCGGCCCGTTCAGCGGCATCCGCTGCTCGGGCGCGTAGGCGGGGAGGGAGAGCTGGGCCGCTTCCGGGCCCGAGCGTCTCATCATCGCCGCGAAGTACACGGGGTCGGGGCCGATGGTGACCATCCAGCCGGCGGTCCGCTGCTGCGGCGGCTGCGGCTGGGGCGCCGACGGGTACCCGGGCGGGCCCTGGTGGGGCGGCGCCTGGTGGGGCGGCGGCAGCATCCAGTCACCGCTCGGCTGCGGCTGCTGCTGCGGCGGCGGCTGGGTGTGCAGCGAGTGCTCGGTGTGCTGCGGGCGCTGCTGGTGCGGTGGCGCGGACGCCGGCTGCTGCTGGCCGTACACCGGCCGGCGGGGGCCGGGCGGCGTCGGCGGTATGTACGTGGTGGGGGAGTTGGTCAGGAAGTTGTACCGGCACTCCTCGCAGAACGGGGCCTGCCCCTCGCGCGGGGTGTGGCACTGCGGGCAGAGCTGGGTCCGCGCCATCGGCGCGGTGGCCGGGGCGGCCTGGCCGGGGTAGCCGGGGTAGCCGGGGTAGCCGGGGTAGGGCGGCGGGCTCTGGCCCTGGCCGCCGGGGAAGCCGGGGGGTGGCGGTGCCGGTGCCGGCTGCGCGGGAACGGCGGCGGGCGGAAGCATGCGGTGACCGCACACCTCGCACCAGTCCTCGGCCACCGACTGGTGGCCGTTCGGGCAAGTCGGCATGGTGGTGCCTCCCCCTCACGTCACGCGCGTCACTCGTCTTCGCTCGGCTTCTTCTTCACTCCGACCGTCTTCGTCGACCGGGTCTCCAGGGTCATCTCGTCGACCTCGGCGACCGTGGTCTTCAGTCGAACAGTACCGGTCGCCGCGTCCTCCACGTCCACTACCTTGGCGAGCAGTTTCGCCGTCGCCTCGTGCCCCGAGAGGTGTGCCAGCCGCACCGCGCGGCCGAGGCGCGCGCCGGCCCCGGCGGCGTCGCCGCGTCTGCGCAGCTCCAGCCCCTCCCTGATCGCCCGGGCCAGCTCCGCCTGACCGGCGTAGTGGGCGACCTGCGGGTTGACGGCCGCCGCGGCGGCGAGGTCGTCCGTCCACACCACCCGGATCAGCCCGTGGCCGAGCGAGGCGGCGGGCGGCCCGGCCGGGTCGGCGGGGTCCCGGACGACGAACGCGACGCGGGCGGCCAGCAGTTCCCGGCCGACCCCGGCGTCCGGCACCCGCACGCACACGTGGTAGTCGCGGGACTCGTCGCCCCAGGAGCCGGTGGGGTAGTCGCCGGAGCGCGGCGGGGACGCGGTCCGGCGGCCGGTCAGGTCCTCGACGCTGGGCGCGACCTGCCTGACGAACCGGACCGACGCCCCGTGCGGCGTCCACAGCCGCAGGCCGACGTCCCCGATCTCCTTGCCCGTCGCGGCCGTCATCATCGCCGTGAAGTCGGCGGTCAGCCCCTCCGGTTCGGCCACGATGTCGGCGGTGCCGAGCAACGCGGAGGCGATCGAGGTGACCTCGGCCACCCGCCAGTCCGTGCCCACGCCCCGCGCGTCGCAGGTGAACCGGCCCGCGCAGGCGTCCAGGGCCTCCCGCAGCCGCGCCGGGGTCTCGTGCTCGTCCCGGCCGTCGGTGAGCAGGACGCCGTGCCGGACGCCGGCCGGAGTGGTGGCGAACAGCCGCGCGGCCAGCCGCAGCCAGGTGCCGATGGCCGTGCCGCCGGAGGCGGTCAGGCCGCGCACCGCCGTCCGGGCGGCGGCGCGGGTAGCGGGGTCCGCGACGGCGAGCCGGCCGCCGCCGGGGAAGACCTCGGCGGCCCGGTGGTTCCCGGCGACGACCGCGAACGCCACCCCGTCGGGCAGCGCGCCGATCGCCGCCTCGGTGGCGAGCCGCGCGTGCCGCAGCTTGTCCGGCGGGCGGTTCATCGATCCGGAGCAGTCCACCATCAGGACCACGGCGGCCCGGGGACCGTCGGCGGGCAGCGGCCGGCCGCCGCTGCCGGTGGCCGTGACGGTGACGACGGCGTGCGTCTCCCGGGCGCCGCGGGGCAGATACGGGTTCTGGTGGACCTCCACGGTGAACCGCGGGGTGTGCGACTTCGCGAAGTCCGCCATGGCCGTGCCCTCCTGACGCCGTTGTCGTCCCCGGGGGTGGAACGGCCGCCGGTCAGGCGCTCCCGGACCGGTCCGCCTCGGCCGGGAACGGGATCACCGCGACCGTCACGTTGTCGTGGCCCCCGGAGTCGAGCGCGTGCCGCACCAGGTGCCGGGCGCCGGCCAGCGGCGCGGACCGCGCCTTGGCGGGCACCACGCGCGCCATCTCCTCGGCGGTCTCCGCGTAGTTCCACAGGCCGTCGGTGCAGACGATGACGACGCCGGGCCGGTCCGGCTCGAACGAGCGGGTGTGCGGCTCGATCTCCTGCGCGTCGGCGCCGAGCCAGGCGGTGATGGCGTGCGCCCGGTGGTCGTTCATCGCCTCGGCCTCGCTGAGCAGCCCGGCCGCGACCATCTGCGCCGCCCACGAGTCGTCCTGGGTGAGGCGGGCGGGCGCGGCGCCCTCCTCCTCGGGCACCCAGTAGGCGCGGCTGTCGCCGATCCAGCCGATGGTGAGGGTGCGGCCCGCGGTGATCGCGCTGACGATCGTGCAGGCCGGCGCGTTCCGGCCGGGCTCCTGCTCGGCGGGGTCGGCCAGCGCGCTGACCGCGCCCGCGGCGGCGACCAGCGCCTCGTGCATGGCGCGCCGGCTGTCCACGCCGCGCGGCAGCGCGTCGAGGAGGAACTCCTGCGCGGCCTCCGCCGCCGCCGCGGACGCCTCGTCGGGGCGGCTGGAGGAGGAGACGCCGTCGCAGACGACGGCGATGACGGCGGGGGAGCCGTCGGACAGGGCGGTGGCCGAGACGGTGAACGCGTCCTCGTTGCGGTGGTGGCGCAGGCCCAGGTCGCTGACGGCGGCGACGCCGCCGAGGGCGCGCTCCACGTGGTCGCGCTCGCCGGGCTGCGGACGCCCGCACTCCGTGCAGTAACCGTCCTCGGCGACCTGCCCGTTGCCGCACACCGCGCAGCGGGTCGGCGCGGCGGCGCGCGGGTCGGCGGCGGCCAGCGGCGCGCGGGGGTCGACCGCGCGCGGGTCGGCGGCCGGAACGCGCGGCGGCGTCGTCGGCATGGGCGGGATCCCGGCGGGCGCGGGCGCGGGGGCGGGCGCGGGGCCGGATTCCGGTTCGGGCCGCGGTTCGGGCCGCGGCGCGCTCTCCGCGCCGGGCCCGGTCCCGGGCTCCGCCTCGTGCCCGGTGGCCGGGGGCGGCAGGGTGAAGTCGTGCTCGGTGGGCGTGTACGACCGCGGCGGCGGCGCGGGCGCGGCGGCGCCGGACGCCGGGGGCGGGGTGCGGCGCCCGGCCGCTCGCAGATCCCTGCCGCACACTCCGCAGAAGCGGTCGTCGTCCTCGAGGGGCTCGCCACAGCCGGGGCAGGCGGAGAGTTGATCGAGCTGCGGCATTGTCACACCCATGTCCTCGGGCGGAAGCGGTTGGCCGCTTCCACCAGTTCGGTCCGTTCACTACTGGTTTGCGCCAGCCGGGCCAGGCGCCGGTAGGAGCGTTCAAGGCCCAGTCTGATACCGGTCTCGTCGAGCGGAGCACCGAGGAGCTCGGTCGGGTGCTCCGTTTGCTGACGGGACTGTCCGGGAGGTTGGGACAATACCCAGTCCAGCGCGCAACCCAGCACTTCGCAGGACAGTTGTTCACCCAGTGATGGTTCCAGTCCGGCGCGACGCAAACTGGCAACTTGCTGTCCGGCGGCCAGCAGATCGGGCAGCAGGTCCTCGGTGGACGGCCGTTGCCGCAGCCGGGCGCGCACCGCCGCGACCCGCGCGGCGGTGTAGTGGGCCGACGTCTCCGGTATCGACTCCAGCGCCCGGACCGCGCGCCGCCGGTCCCCGGCCGCCAGCCGCACCCGGGCCAGGCCGAAACCGGCGCTGACATGGCCGGGGTCGCTCGTCCACACCAGCTCGTAGTAGTCCGCCGCGTTGTCCAGCTGCCCGAGCGCCTCGGCGCACACCGCGAGCGCCAGCTTGGGCGCCACCTCGCCGGGGAACGCGTCGTAGATCGCGTCGAACGAGAGCGCGGCCAGCTCCCAGTCCTCCCGCACCAGCGCGGCCAGGCCCTGGTACCAGACGACGCGCCAGTCGCTGGCGTTGCGGGCGGCCAGCGCGGCCAGCGTCTCCCGGACCGCCCGCTCCGCCTCCTCGCCCGGCATCTCCAGATAGGCGCGCAGCTCCCTGACCCGGCGTTCCACCGAATCGGTCGGGGCCGAGCGCAGCGCCACCACCAGGTCGGCCGGCGAGGTGGCCGCCAGGCCCGCCAGGAACCCGGCGTTGGGGTCGCCCGGATCGACGCGCGGCACCGGCAGGGCCAGCGCGATCTGCCGCAGGTCGAGGGTCACGGTCTGGGGCGCGGCCGGGAGCGGCGGCGTGGCCGGCCGGGGCGGTGGCACCGTCACGGCGGGCGCGCCGGTCCCGGCGGCGGGACCGGCGGCGGATCGCGCGCCGCCGCCGCGCCGCCGTTCGCGGGTGCCGAGCTGCGACACCGGGCCGCTGGGCGGCGGCACCAGCTCGGTGTGCACCACGCGCGACTCCGGCCCGAACATCCGGGAGAGCGCCGGGCGCGGCTGCCCGGTCCTGATGGCCACGATCTCCCGCAGCACCCCGGTCAGCTGGTCGGCCATCTCCTGCGCCGAGGCGAACCTGCGGCGCGGGTCGGGATCGGTGGCGCGCACCAGGAAGCGGTAGAACGACTCGTACCGCCGGAAGACCTCGATGTGCTCCGGCTCCGGCAGGCTGTCCGCGAAGACCGTGGTGTAGCCCTGGAAGTCGAACGTCAGCACCGCCAGCGTGCGCGCCACCGTATAGAGGTCGGAGGCGACGGACGGGCCGATCTCCGCGACCTCCGGCGCCTGGTAGCCGACCGTGCCGTAGATGGCGCTCTCGTGGTCGTCCATCCGCCGCACCGCGCCCATGTCGATCAGCTTGAGCTGGTCGTCCTGCTGGATGGCGTTGTCCACCTTGAAGTCGCAGTACAGCAGGTTGCGGCTGTGCAGATAGCCGAGCGCGTCCAGCGCCTCGATCCCGTACGCGCAGGCCTGCTCCACCGGCAGCGGGTCGCGGCGGCCGTCCGGGGCGCGGCGCGCGTTGGCGATCTCCTTCAGCGACTTGCCGCCGACGTACTCCATCACGATGTAGCCGTCGACGCTGCCGGTGCGCCGGTCCAGGTGCTCCACGAAGTTGTAGATGCGGACGATGCTCGAATGCTCGATCTCGGCCAGGAAGCGGCGCTCGGAGATCGCGGCGGCCATCGCGTCCTCGTCACCGGTGTCCAGCAGGCCCTTGAGCACCACCCACCGGTCGGACACGGCCCGGTCGATGGCCAGATAGATCCAGCCCAGGCCGCCGTGGGCCAGGCAGCCCGCGATCTCGTACTGGCCCCGCACCACGTCGCCGGGCTCCAGCTTGGGGATGAACGAGTACGGGTGGCCGCACTTGGTGCAGAAGCCCTCGGTGCGGCCCGGCCGCCCGCCGCGGGAGCGGCCGACCGGCGTGCCGCAGTCGCTGTTGCCGCAGAACCGTTTGCGCTCGGGGACCTCCGGGTCCTCCAGGACGGCGGAGAGCGGGTCGGGCCGGGGCACCTCCGGCATCGTCACCAGTCCGGCGCCCAGCCGCGCGCGGGCCGAACTCCCGGTGCTCGTACGGGAGCTGCGCACCGTGACCGAACGGCCCGGCAGCCCGCCCGAGACGGCACGCCACAGCCGCCCGGACACCGAGCGGCGGGAGAACTGCGAGTGCGACGAGCCGCTGCCGCTCGAACTGCCCCGCCCGCCGCCCGAGCCCGAGCCCTCGCCCGAGGAGGAGGAGTCCGCGCCGTCCGCGCCCCGGGCCGAGCCCGTGACGCCGGTCGCGGCCGAGCCGATCATGCCCTCCGGCGAGACGACGGGCGCCAGCCCGCACACGCCGCAGTACAGCTCACCGCCGCCCATGTCCTCGTACGCGCCCGCGCAGCCGGGCCGCTGACAGGCCGTCACGGGTCGCTCCTCCCGTCCGCCGGCCGGTCCTCCTCGCCGGGGACCAGGATCTCGGCCGCCGCCCGCTGATAGCGCAGCACCGCGTTCTCCGCGGCGCGCAGGTCGCAGGGCGCGGTCCACAGCAGCCGCCGCGCCTGGTCGTACCGCTCGGCCAGCATCGGCTCCTCCGCCTTGCCGTACCGGGCGGCCTTCGCCCGGCAGGCGTCGAGCCGGCCGCGCAGCTCCGCCCGCACGGCCAGCGGCGCGGTGACCGCCGCGAGGGAGGCGCGGGCCCGCTCCAGCTCCTCCTCGGCGCGCTGCTCCAGCGACTCCAGCAGCGGGGACAGCCGGTGCCACTGCGCGCGGCGCCGGTAGTCGGCGGCGGTGGCCACCTGCTCGTGCAGCACGCTGTTCGGGCCGCTGACCGCCGGCACCTCCGAGGCGGCGATCTTCGCCAGCACCTCGCCGCGCGCGGTCCGCGCCTCGGCCAGCGTGCGGTCGGCCCGGGAGAGCACGTCGCGCAGCCGGATCAGCCGCTCCTCGGCGTCCTTGCGCACGCCGATCACGGCGTCCACCTCGCGCCGGATGTCGTCCAGGGCGCGCGCGGCGTGGTCGTAGCGCGCGGTGTCGGGCCGCCCGCCGCCGGGCGCGCTGCTCCCGCCGTCCGGGATCCAGAACGCGAGCGGGTCGGCGATCACCTCGGCGCGCAGGGCCGTCAGTTCGCCGGTGACCCGCTGGAGGTCGTCGCCCGCCGGGTGCGCGCCGGGGCGCACGCCGACGGAGTGCGCCAGCTCGCTGAGCCGGCGCAGCTCGGCGGAGAGGAGGTCTATACGGGCCGGGAGCGCCGACCAGACGGCGTCGGCGGCGATGACGACGTCGAGGACCTCGGCGTAGCCCGTGTTCATCCGGTCGACCAGCTCGGCCCAGGTCAGCCGCTCGGCGGCGTGGCCCTCACCGGGGCCGGAGGCGATCAGGTGGTCGCCGTCCACCAGCGCGCTGAGCCGGAGCAGGTCGTCCGGGCCCGGGAAACGGCTTCTGGCCCGCAGCTCCCTGGCGGTCTCCAGGGCGTCCGTGCAGGCGTCGAAGTACGCCCACAGCCGGGACGCCGTCCGCTCGGCCCGCGCCCACCGCTCCCGGGTGACGCCGGACAGGTCGGCGCCTTCGAGGAGCCTGCGGCCCGCGTGGTCCTGCAACGCGAGCAAGGAGGACTCGATCGCTTCGTGCTCGGCGCCGAGCCGCGCCAGCGCGCGGTCCACCTCCTCCCGGCTCAGCACCTGCCCGCCGGAATCCGGGGCCATCGCTCTCCCCTCCGTCATGTTTCTCCGTCGTGTCACGCCGTCCGCCGCGTGCGGCGTCCGGCTGATCCTTCCCCGGCCGGAGCCGGGTCACGGATCGGTCGGGTCCCGGTACCGCGGTTCCGGCGGCGCGGGCGGGGGATCGGTGGCGGGGTCGTACAGATAGCGGGCCAGCCACCGGTCGTACGACCGGAGCCACTCGCTCGGCTCGCCGTCCGGACCGGGTGCCCGGTAATCCTCCAGCACGGCGTTGACCCAGCTCACCAGGTCGGTGTCGGCCAGGTTCATCGCGACGCCGTAGGACTCGTGGGTGAGCGCGGTGTCGGCCAGCCGCATCGAGGGGTCCTGTGCCAGGTGCCCGGCCGCCAGCGCCCCGTCGGTCATCAGGGCGTCGGCCAGGCCGAGCTGGACCCGCACCAGGCAGTCCAGGTGGTTGTCCGCGCCCACCAGCTGCGCGCCGTGGCTCTCGCTGTCCAGCAGCCGGGCGGCGGTGGAGCCGTTGGCCCGGCACACCCGCATGCCGTCGAGCGAGTCGTCGAACCCCTCGATCGGGGAGTCGTCCGGCACCAGGAGCTGCTGGCCGGTCTCGAAGTAGGCGGTGGAGAACGCGACCTCCTCCCAGCGCTCGCAGGTGATCGACATGGTCCGCACCACCATGTCCACGACCCCGTCGCGCAGCGCGGGGATGCGCTGGTCCGTGGGGATGGCCAGGAATCTGACCTCCGCGCCCGGGCCGAGCAGGTCCTCGGCGATGGCCCGCACCAGGTCGATGTCGAAGCCGACGATCTCGCCGGTCTGCGGGGAGCGGTACCCCCACAGGTAACTGTTCTGGTCGATGCCGACGACGAGCTGGCCGCGCTCCCGGATGTCCTCCACGGCGGAGCCCGCGATCCGGGCCGGCGGGTAGCTCTCGACCGGGTCCCTGCCGTCCGCGCACCGCTCGGGGACGGCGGCCGGGGCCGGTCCGTGGTCGGCGTGCCGGGCCTCGGTGGCGCGGGTCCGCCCGGCCTCCGGCGACCCGGCGAGGGGGCCGGGCGGCAGCGAGCCGGCGAGCACGCCGCCCGCCAGCGCGAGCCCCGCCGCGGCCAGGAACAGCGCCCGCCGGTCGCGCCGCCGCGCGCGCCCGCGCCTCCCCGGCAGGGCGCGGCGCGCCGCGCCCTGCCGCTCGTCCGGTCCCCGCTCCGGCATGGTCCGCACCTCCCGCGCCCTCACCGGTACTCCGACAGCCTGCGGCCGATGCCCAGCGCCGCGCCCACGGCCCCGAGCACGGACAGCAGCACGACCCCGGTCCGCAGGCCGCCCAGCGCGGCGTGGCCCTCGTCCGCGGCCCGGGTGAACTCCGCCTTCTCGTGCGCCACCGCCTCGGCCAGCGACTGGTCCACGGCGTCGAAGCTCTCCCCCGTGGAGCCCTCGGCCCCGATCACCATCTCCACGGCCTCCTCGTACGCCCCGGCGAGCTCCAGCGCGCGGGCGTCGGTGTGCCGGGCCCGCCACTCCCCGGTGGCGGTGATGGCCAGCTCCACGGGGGCCCGGCCCTCGTCGTCGTCGGCCAGGGCGCGGGCGTCGTCCAGCAGGCCGCTCCCCGGCTGCCCCTCCGGCCCGGCGAGCCGGGTCATGTGCCGCTGGTAGCTGTCCTCGGACTCGCTGCCCGCGCCGCGCGCGATCAGCGTGATGCTCTCGTCGCCGCGCGCCTTGAGCGCCTCGGTCCGCGCGTCGTACAGCGAGCTGAGCGACTGGGCCGCGCCGTGGTCCGCGTCGTTCAGCGCCGCACGGGCCATGGCGTGCGCGCCCGCCATCCACAGCAGCAGCACGGTGGTCGTGGCGGTGGCGGCCAGCAGGCCCTGGTTGAAGACCCGGTTGGTGCGCAGGTAGTGCCTGCGCTGCGCCCAGAGCAGCACCGCCAGCACGGCCAGGCCGGTGACGACCGACACCCACGGCCAGGCCCTGGCGTCGTCCAGGTCCTGCTGGAACCGTTCGGTCTCCAGCGCGTACAGCTCCGCGGCCTCCGGCAGCATCGTCTGCTGCATCTGTTCGTCGGCGTACCGCAGATACGCGCCGCCCAGCGGCAGCCCCTGCCGGTTGTTGGCGCGGGCCGTCTCGACCAGGCCGGTGTAGTCGGGCAGCGCCTCGTTGAGCGCGGCGATATGGCTCTGCGCCGCCGCGGAGGCCGCACTGTGGGCGGCGGCCTCGGCCAGCAGCGCGGCGGCGGTGTCGATGGCCTCCTCGTACCGCCGGCGGGTCTCCCGGTCCTCCTCGGCCCCGGCCAGGAAGCCCACGGCCGCGGTGGTGTTGGCGTCGGCGAGCGAGCGGTAGATCTCGGCCGCGCGGGCGGCCAGCGGCTGGCTGCTGGCCCGCACGGTCTGGACGTCGTCGGCCCGCGCGGAGATCTCCGCGAACGTGACGCCGCCCAGGAGCAGCAGCAGCCCGGCGACGACGGCGCCGATGATGCGCAGCCGGCCGGGCTCGGTGCGCGCGCCGGCCCGCAGCCGGGCCGCGCCCTCCGCGAAGGCGGAGCGGCGGCGCGGCACCTCGGGCGGCGCGGTGGGAGCCGGCCGGGCGGGCGCCGGCGGCGCCGCCGGGGCGGGCGGCGCGCCGGGTGGCGCGGTCGGCGGGTCAGTCACGTTCCGGGCCCTCCCCCTCACGTATCCGGCACGGGCCACGGCCGTCAGTATGCCGCCCGGCCCGAGCGGCCACACAGCCCTTGCGAGATCTTTGCCGTGATCGCCGACGCGCGGGGCTTCTCCGGTCCCGTTCCCCGCAATCACGCGGGTGGCCGCCGGGCGGTTCCGCACGCACGGCAGGATCGTCCTATGACCAGTCAGCCCGATTTCGTGCTGCCGACCACTGTCCGCCTCTCGGGGCACGGCGTCCACCTCAGGCAGTGGACCGAGGAGGACGCCGGACTCATGGCGGACCTCTTCGACGACCCGGAGATCGCCCGCTGGACGCCGCTGCGGTCGCCGTTTCGGCCAGGACGCCGCCCGCGAGTACCTGAGCAACGCGCTGGCCCGCGCGGCGGCCGGCACCCGGATCCAACTGGCCATCACCATCGATGGGTTGACGCCGCTGGGTGAGGTGGTGCTGCTGCCGGACGAGGACGGCCGCCGCGAGGTGGAACTCGGCTACACGGTCGGCCGCGCCCACCGCCGCAAGGGACTGGCCGCGCGGGCGCTGCGGGTGCTCACCGGCTTCGCCCACCGCGAGCTGGCGCCCGCCCGCGTGGTGCTGCGGATCGACCGGGACAACGTGGCGAGCGCCGCGGTGGCGCGCGCCGTCGGCTACCGGCTCACGGACGACGAGCCGATGG
Organism: Streptomyces sp. URMC 129; assembly: GCF_051386415.1. Classification (NCBI taxonomy): domain Bacteria; kingdom Bacillati; phylum Actinomycetota; class Actinomycetes; order Kitasatosporales; family Streptomycetaceae; genus Streptomyces; species Streptomyces sp. URMC 129. Next base: position 35,350 of record NZ_JBPQTQ010000031.1, on the reverse strand, counting down.
CCAGGGACGGCGCGCACCACCGTTTCACGCTGCTGACGTGGGAGCACGCGCCGGAGTCCGCCCCCGCGCGGCACTGACGCGCGCGCCGCCGCACGTTACGCCTCGCCGCCCCCGCCCCCGCCGCCGTCCGCCGGGGCCGGGCCGCCGGCCGCCGCGCCGGGCGCGCCCGCGGGCAGCGACGGGCCCCCGGTCTCCGCCCGCGCGATGCCCGCGCCGTCCAGCGCCCGCTTGATCCGCCAGCGCAGCTCCCGCTCCACCACCGGGCCCTTGCCCGGCTGGGTCCTGGCGATGACCCGCAGCACGAGCTGCTCCCCGGCGACCGACTCGACGCCCAGCACCTCCACCGGCTCCCACAGCAGCTCGTCCCAGGGCGGGGTCCCGGCCAGCTCGTCACCGACCATGGCGATCAGCTTGCGCACCTGGTCGAGGTCGGCGCCCGCGTCGACGGACACGTCGACCGCCGCGGTGGCCCACCCCTGGCTGAGGTTGCCCACGCGCTTGATCTCGCCGTTGCGGACGTACCAGGTCTCGCCGGTGTCGCCGCGCAGGGTCGTCACCCGCAGCCCGATCTCCAGCACGGTCCCGGTGGCCTCACCGACGTCGATGGTGTCCCCGACGCCGTACTGGTCCTCCAGGAGCATGAACAGGCCGCTCAGCACGTCCGCCACCAGGCTGCGCGCCCCGAAGCCGATCGCCACGCCCGCGATGCCCGCGCTGGCCATGAGCGGCCCCAGCCGCACCCCCAGCTCGTCCAGCACCATCAGGCCCGCCGTGCCGAGCACCAGCACCGAGGCTGTGCTGCGCAGCACCGAGCCGATGGTCTCCGAACGCTGCCTGCGCCGCTCCGGGTTGACCAGCAGCCCGCCGAGGGCGGCCGAGCGGCGCTTGGCGCTGTCCTCGCGGTTCAGCCGGGTGATGAGCCGGGTGATGGCGCGGCGCACGACGAAGCGCAGGGCGAACGCGATACCCAGGATCAGCGCGATCCGCAGCCCGGACGCGAGCCAGGCCTCCCAGTTGTCTCCCATGCGTCCCCTTCAGTCCTCTCCCGCCCGCCGCACTGCCCCTGTCACCGGTCCACGGTAGTCAGGGCGCCCGCCCCGCGAGAACGGACAGGCCACGCGGGGAAGGTGGGAAAAGCGGGAGACAAGGGAGCCGTGTGGCGAACGACACAATCAGTACATTTCGCGATCGTGGTGGCGCGGGCGGCCGTGCGCGGGACACACTGAGGGAGATCGTCCCGGCGCGAGCCACGTGCCGCCGACGGAAACGGAGGGCGTTTTCGTGCCACACGTCTTGGTCCTCAACGCGTCGTACGAGCCGCTTGGGGTCGTACCTGTCCGCCGTGCTCTGATCCTGCTCCTGAACGACAAGGCCGTCAGTCTGGAGGACTCCGGCTCCTTCATGCGCAGCGCCACCGACGCGATACCCGCCCCGAGCGTCGTACGGCTGAAGCGCTTCGTGCGCGTCCCCTACCGCACGGCCGTGCCGCTCACCCGCCGGGCGCTCTTCGCCCGCGACGGAGGCCGCTGTGCCTACTGCGGCGGCGTCGCCACCAGCGTCGACCACGTCATTCCGCGCAGCAGGGGCGGCCAGCACGCCTGGGACAACGTCGTCGCCGCGTGCCGGACCTGCAACCACATCAAGGCCGACCGGCATGTCTCCGAGCTGGGCTGGCGGCTCCGACATACGCCCGGGCCGCCGACCGGACTGGCCTGGCGCATCATCGGCACCGGCCACCGCGACCCGCGGTGGCTGCCGTACCTGCGGCCCTACGGCGCCGACGACGCCCTGGCCAGAATCGAGGGCAGACCCGCCTGACCCCGACGGGCCGCCCCCTCCCCGCCGCGAAAAATCCCGCCCGGCACCGGCCGCCGCGGAAAATCTTCCGCCGCGGAGCACGTGAGCTGCGTCGCTTTCCCGTCGCGGGAATGGATGCGGTGCCGTTGACTGGGTAGAGCACCCCCGACAGCCCGCCGCCGTCACCGAACGGAGTTCCCCGTGGCCGGAGCCGCCCGGACCATCGACGACCTGGTACCCGACCTGGCAGTGCCTCCCCGGACCGCGTCCCGGCCGGTGCCCCATCCGGACGGGCCCGCCCTGACCCGCATGCCCGAGGGGACCTCCGCCCGCGAGGTCCCGCTGACCAGCGAGCCGCCCCTGGGCGACCTCACCCCCCTCACCGCCGAGCAGCCGCTGGCCGTCCAGCCACCCCTCACCGCGGAGCCCAACGGCCGCGGCGGCGCGGAGGCCGGCGAGGTCTGATGGACCGGCTGTCGCGCCTGGCCGCGACGCATGGCGTCGCCACCTCCTACGAACCGGCGCCCGGCCGCCGGGTCACGGTCCCCAGGGACACGGTCGTCGCCGTCCTGGCCGCCCTCGGCGTGGACGCCGGCGACCCCGGGGCCGCCGCCGCGAAGCCCCGGCTCCTGCCGCCCACCGTGGTGGTCCGCGAGACCGGCCACGACCCCGGCCGTGCCGCCGCGCCGCCCCTCGTGCCCGTGCCCGGCCTCCCGGCGGGCACCGCGCTGCGCGTCGGGACCGAGGACGGCACCGACCGCGCCTACGACGACGGCCCGCTCCCGCCCGGCTGCCACACCCTGCGCGCCGAGGCTCCCGACGGCCGCACCGCACGCGCCACCCTGATCGTCGCCCCCGCCCGGCTGCCCGCCCCGAAGGGCCGCACCGCGGGACTCCTGGTCCAGCTCTACTCGGTGCTGTCCGACCGCTCCTGGGGCATGGGCGACCTGGTCGACCTCGCCGACCTCGCGAGCTGGGCCGGCCACACGCTGGGCGCGGGCTTCATCCAGGTCAACCCGCTGCACGCGGCCGTCCCCGGCACCTCCGGCGAGGCCACCGACCCCTCCCCGTACCGGCCCGGCACCCGCCGCTTCGCGGACCCCGTCTACCTGCGCGTCGAGGACATCCCCGAGTACGCCTACCTCGACGCCGACGCCCGGCACCGCACCGACCAGATCCTGGCCCGCGCCGCCGCCCTGCGCGCCGCCGTCCTGGGCAAGGGCGCGCCCATCGACCGCGACGCCGTGTGGGCGCTGAAGCTCCAGGCGCTGGAGACCGTCCGCCGGGTCCCGCTCGGCCCCGGCCGCGCCGCCTCGTACTGGGCCTACCTCGCCCGCCAGGGACAGGCGCTGGAGGACCACGCCACCTGGTGCGCCCTGGCCGAGCTGTACGGGCCCGACTGGCGCGCCTGGCCCGCCGGGCTGCGGGACCCGCGCTCGGCCGAGACCGCCCGCGCCCGGGGCGACCACCTGGAGCGCATCGACTTCCACAGCTGGCTGGCCTGGCTCACCGACGTCCAGCTCGCCCGCGCCCAGCGGACCGCCGAGCTGGCCGGCATGCCGATCGGCCTCGTCCACGACCTGGCCGTCGGCGTCCACCCGCACGGCTCGGACGCCTGGGCCCAGCAGGACGTGCTGGCCTCCGGCATCTCCGTCGGCGCGCCGCCCGACGCGTTCAACGACCGCGGCCAGGACTGGGGCCTGCCGCCCTGGCGCCCCGACGCGCTGGCCGAGCGCGGCTACGTCCCCTACCGCGAGCTGCTGGCCGCCCTGACCCGGCACGCGGGCGCGCTGCGCGTCGACCACGTGATGGGCCAGTACCGGCTGTGGTGGATCCCCGAGGGCGCCGCGCCGCACGAGGGCACCTACGTGTCGTACGACGCCGACGCCATGCTCGGCGTCCTGGCCGTGGAGGCGCACCGCGCCGGTGTGCCGGTCATCGGCGAGGACCTGGGCACCGTCGAGCCGGGCGTGCGCGCGGACCTGGCCGGGCGCGGGGTGCTGGGCACCTCGGTGCTGTGGTTCGAGCGGCACTGGGAGCGGCGGAAGCAGCCGCCGCTGCGCCCCGAGGAGTGGCGCGCGGCCTGCCTGGCGACGGTCACCACGCACGACCTGCCGCCCACCGCGTCCCGCCTGGACGGCAGCTACGTCCGGCTGAAGGAACGGCTCGGCCTCCAGGACGACCCGGCCGAGGCGCTGCGCTCGCTCATGGCGGAGAACGCCGAGTGGCTGGACACCTTCGCCCGCCTCGGTCTGCTGCCGCGCGGCGCCCCCGAGGAGCAGCGGATCGCCGCCGCCTACCGCTTCCTGGCCCGGACCCCGGCCGCGATGGTCGGGATCTGGCTGCCGGACGGCCTCGGGGACCGCCGCCCGCAGAACCTGCCGGGCACGTGGCGCGAATACCCGAACTGGCGCCTGCCGATCGCCGACGCCACCGGCCGCCCGGTCACCCTGGAGGAGCTGACCGCGTCGTCCCGCGTCGCGGCCCTGGTCGCAGCGGTGCGCGAGGAGCTGGCCCGGCCTGCGGCGGGGCCGTGAACGGGCGGCGGAGGGCGTTGGCTACTGTGGTGTCCGTGGTCAACCTGAACAAGAAGCGCGCCCTCGCCGTCTCGCTCGGCACGGTGCTGCTGACGCTGATGACATCCCCGGCGGCCCAGGCCCTGAACCGGGACGACGGCGACGACCCGGGCAGCGGCCTGAGCGTGGCCGAGACGCTCGGCCTCTTCGTGCTGACCCCGATCGCCCTCTTCGCCCTGATCGCCGGCCTGGTGGTGCTGAGCGACCGCAGGCGCTGACGCCCCGCCGCCCGGCGGCCCCCGCCGTCAGGCGTACGGCAGCCGGGCGACCACACGCGCGCTCTCGCGCTCCACGGCCACCTTGCCGTACTTGTTCACCAGAGCCAGGTAGAACAGGCCCGGCGCCGAGGGGGCCCAGAGTCCGGCGCGCTCCGGGTCGAAGATGAACCGGGTCACCGGCTCGATCTCGAAGTCCACCAGTTCGTGGCGGTCGTGCTCCCACTTGTCGGACACGCCGCGGGACCGGCGGGCGATGAACTCGTGCGAGGTCACCTGGCGCAGCCGCGCGTAGAACAGGGCTCCCCACTGGTGGGTGCTCTTGTCGAGTGTCAGCGCCAGCAGGGACAGCCGGTACTCGCCCGCGCTGAACCCCAGTTCCTCGCTGACGCCGCGGCGGGCCACGTTGAAGAGGCTGGGGGCCTGGCGCGCCGCGTTGTCCACCACCCGGGACAGGGCCTCGTTGGCCGAGGAGTTCCAGGTGCCGGGGTGCGAGCCCACCATCTGGCTGCGCCGCGAGACGATCAGCTTCTCGTCGCGGGTGACCACGGCGACGTTCGTGCCGAAGGACGACGCCATGAACGCGGGCACCTCCAGCGGGTCGTACGGGTCGAGGTACCGGCTCCTGGGTGTGGTGCCGTCCGCGAACGGCCGGTCGAGCTCCTGCGTGGCCCGGAAGGTGTAGTAGTCGGAGTTCTGGAGCTGGATGTAGATCTCCGGGGCCTCCGTCTCCGCGACGCGCCCGATCGTGATCCGGTCGACGGCGTAGTTGAGCCCGTTCCAGAAGTACGGCTTCCCCGCGCGGCGCAGTGCCTCCTGCTCGGCCTCGATCTCCGCGCGCCACTGGGCCATCTCCTCCGGCAGTTCGACATCCTCGTCGATCGTCCGCACGTGGACGGAGCCCTCCTGGATGACGCTCTCCCCGTCGCCCTCGACGATCAGCAGATCGGTGCGCATCGGGCCCCACGTGAACGGCTCCCAGGACGCGCTGCCCGCGAACTGCTCGACGGCCCGGTCCAGGCCGGGCGTGGCGGCCTCCCCGGCGCCGGCTCCGGCGGCCGGCGTCCGGGCGGCCCCGGCCAGCGCGCGGTTCCGCACCAGGGCCAACTGGCCGCCCAGCGCCCGGTTCTGCTGGTCCGGCCGCGGAAGGTCCCGGGCGACCAGGTTCCGGCTGACCCGCTTGAAGATGGTGTCCATGTCGAGGATGTCGGGCGCGCCCTCGATGCCCGCCTCAAGGGTGCGTACCAACTCCCCGGTGAACGCGGTGTACTCGGCGTCGACCGGGGCGACGGCCAGCCGGGTCGGCGTGGTGGCTGCCCAGACGACGGCCCCGTGTACCTCCATCTGCCCGGACCCCATGAGCACCCCCATCTCCTCGCTGGCGGCGTGGCCGCTGTGGCAGCAGTCGAGGATGACGATGCGGCGAGTGGCGGGCGAGTCGCCCTGGAGCAGCGCGGAGCGCACCCAGTCGTAGTGGACGGAGTTGTAGCGCGCGGCCGACCGGGGCTTGCGGGTGTTCCTGAGCGCCAGGTACAGACCGCCCTCGTCGGCGAGCCCGTGCCCGGCGAAGTAGAAGATCAGCGCGTCCGTGGCGCGTTCGGCCGCGGTCTCCAGCACTGTCATCACCTGGTCCGCGTGCTCCGGGTTCCGGACGACGTGGCAGTTCGCCCGGGGCAGCCCCCAGTAGGCCGGGTCCGTGAGGATCCGGCACAGCGAGTCCAGGTTCCGGTCCACCGACTCGATGTCGGGGTGGTATTCGTACCGCGAGCCGCCGACGAGGACCGCCTGCGACCGCCGCGGGTGCGGCAGCCGGGAGTTCACCTGGCGTCCTCCCCGTTCTCGTGGAGTTCCCGCAGCAGCGCGCGGACGTCATCGACGGTCGCGTCGGGCGGCAGGACCCGGTCCTGCCCGTCGAGCCTGATGGTGCGGGACCGTTGCTTCGTCCGGGACGACAGCCAGGTGGCCACGGACACGGCGAGCCCGGCGACCGTGACCACGTCCCCGGCGATCACGTGCACGGCCTCCAGCACCCCGCCCATGGTCCCCGGCGGTTGCTCTCCCTCGACCAGCTTGACGGTGGCCGTCCCGGTGAGCTCCGGATCCTGCCTGAGCCAGCGGACCAGGGACAGCAGTTCCGCCTCGTCCTCCGGCCCCGTCCCCACGATGGTGAATTCCACGGCGAACCCCCTGAGGCATCAAATCCCCTTGAGAGAACAGGATTCAGCGCCCGGGGGACCCGGTCAACCCGCTACCGCCGACGGCACCGGCCCGGGGTCGCGGCGGCTGTGGCCGCGGGCCCGGGCCGGTCGGTGTCGGCCGGGGATCAGACGGCCGCCGCCGCGTCGGCGGCCTGGGCGTTCAGGGCGCGTTCGATGCCCGCGCGGGACTCCGTGACCAGGCGGCGCAGCGCCGGGGACGGGTCGGCGGAGTCCAGCCAGGCGTCCGTGGCCTCCAGGGTGGCCCGCGCGACCTGGATCGCCGGGTAGAGGCCGACCGCGATCTGCTGCGCCATCTCGTGGCTGCGGCTCTCCCAGACGCCCTTGAGCGCCTCGAAGTACCTCTCCGTGTACGGCGCCAGCAGCTCCCGCTGGTCCGTCTGCACGAAGCCGCCGATGACCGCCTCCTGCACGGCGTTGGGCAGCTTGTCGTCCTCCACCACCGAAGCCCACGCCTCCGCCTTGGCCTCGGCCGTCGGGCGGGCGGCCCGGGCCGTGGCGGCGTGGCGCTCGCCCGCCGAGGTCGGGTCGCGCTCCAGCTCCGCCGCGATCTCCGCCTCACCCGCCCGGCCGGTGGCGGCCAGCCGCTGGAGGAACGCCCAGCGCAGCTCGGTGTCGACGGTCAGCCCCTCGACCGTCTCGGTGCCCGCCAGCAGCCCGGCCAGCAGCGCGAGTTGCTCGTCGGTGCGGGCGGTGGCCGCGAACGCCCTGGCCCAGGCGAGCTGGTGGTCGCTGCCGGGCGCCGCGGCCCGCAACTGCTCCAGCGTCGTCGCGGACCAGGTCGCCAGGCCCGTCTCGCGCCAGGCGGGCGCCGCGTACAGGTCGAGCGCCAGCTTCACCTGCCGGTGCAGCGACTGCACCACGCCGATGTCCGTCTCCTTGGTGATGCCCGAGAGCACCAGCGACAGGTAGTCGCGGGCGGCCAGCTCGCCGTCGCGCGTCATGTCCCAGGCCGAGGCCCAGCACAGCGCGCGCGGCAGCGACTCGGTGAAGTCGCCCAGGTGCTGGGCGACGACCGCCGTGGAGTCCGGGTCGAGGCGCACCTTCGCGTACGACAGGTCGTCGTCGTTGAGCAGCACGACGGCCGGGCGGGCGCGGCCTTCCAGTTGCGGCACCTTCGTCAGCTCGCCGTCCACGTCCAGTTCGACGCGCTCGGTGCGGACCAGCGCGCCGTCGGTCAGCTCGTACAGGCCGATGGCGATGCGGTGCGGGCGCAGCACGGCCTCGCCCTTGGCACCGGCGGGCAGCGCGGGGGCCTCCTGGCGGACGGCGAACTCCGTGATGTTCCCGGCCTCGTCGAGGATGATCTCGGGCCGCAGGATGTTGATCCCGGCGGTCTCCAGCCACGCCTTCGACCATGCCTTCAGGTCACGGCCGCTGGTCTCCTCCAGCGCGGTCAGCAGGTCCGTCAGCCGCGTGTTGGACCACTCGTGCCGCTTGAAGTAGGTCTGGACGCCCCGGAAGAACTCCTCCTCCCCGACGTAGGAGACCAACTGCTTCAGCACGCTGGCGCCCTTGGCGTAGGTGATGCCGTCGAAGTTGACCAGGACGTCGTCCAGGTCGCGGATCTCCGCCATGATCGGGTGGGTGGAGGGAAGCTGGTCCTGCCGGTAGGCCCAGGTCTTCATGGAGTTGGCGAAGCTGGTCCACGCCTGCGGCCAGCGGCTGCCCGGGGCGTGCGCCTGGCAGGCGATGGAGGTGTACGTGGCGAACGACTCGTTCAGCCACAGGTCGTTCCACCACTCCATGGTGACCAGGTCGCCGAACCACATGTGGGCCAGCTCGTGCAGGATGGTCTCGGCCCGCATCTCGTAGGCCGCGTCGGTGACCTTGGAGCGGAAGACGTACTGGTCGCGGATGGTGACGGCGCCCGCGTTCTCCATCGCGCCCGCGTTGAACTCGGGCACGAAGAGCTGGTCGTACTTGGCGAACGGGTACGGGTAGTCGAACTTCTCCTGGAACCAGTCGAAGCCCTGCCGGGTGACGTCGAAGATGGCCTCGGCGTCGAGGTGTTCGGCCAGCGAGGGCCGGCAGTAGATCCCGAGCGGCACGGTGCGTCCCTCGCCCTGCCAGCTGCTGTGCACCGAGTGGTACGGGCCGGCGATCAGCGCCGTGATGTACGACGAGATGCGGGGCGTCGGCTCGAACCGCCAGATGTTGTTGTGCGGTTGGGGTGTCGGGGAGTTGGAGATGACGGTCCACCCGTCGGGGGCGGTCACGGTGAACTGGAACGTCGCCTTCAGGTCCGGCTGTTCGAAGCAGGCGTAGACCCGCCGCGCGTCCGGCACCTCGAACTGCGTGTACAGGTACGCCTGCTGGTCCACCGGGTCGACCGAACGGTGCAGCCCCTCACCGGTGTTGGTGTAGGCGCAGTCCGCGACGACGCGCAGCTCGTTGTGTCCCTGCGCCACCGAGGGCAGCGCGATGCGGGAGTCGGCGAAGACCTCGGACGGCGACAGGGCCACGCCGTTGAGGACCACCTCCTCCACCTCGGGGGCGATGAGGTCGATGAAGGTCGAGCCCGCCTCGCGGGCGGTGAAGTGCACGGTCGTCTCCGAGCGGAAGGTGCCCCCTTCCTGCGCGCCGGAGAGATCCAGGGTGATCTCGTAACTGTCCACGCCGAGCAGCCGTGCCCGCTCCTGCGCCTCTTGCCGGGTCAGATTCGTGCCAGGCACCTGGTGGTCTCCTTCTTCCTGTCTCTTCGCCGCCATCCTTCCACGCCGAGCGCCACCGGGGCGGGTGCGGCGGATGCGCCGCCCCCGCCCCGGTGAGGTGTTCCGGACACGTTGGTGAGGCAGCGTCAGGGAGTCACTCGGTCACGTGCTCCACGAGGATGTGGCCGGTGCCGACGAGCGTGCCGGCCTCGTTGACGAGCCGGACCTCCCCGAAGACCTGGCGGTCGGCGCCGGCCGCGAGCGCGGCCCCGGCCACCGTGACCTCCGCCGCGACCTCGGCCGACTCGCCGGTGCCCAGGTCCACGGACTGCCCGGTGTCCACGGCCACCGTGCCCAGGCCCGCGCTGAGGTACGCGTCGCGGTAGGCGAAGGTGGTGCTGCCGCTGGGCACCGCGTACCCGTGCACCTCGATGGTGTAGGTGCCGGCCGCCGGGTCGTCGATGCGCACGACCTCGTCGTCCGTCGGGCTGGTGGAGGCGCCCACCTCCTCGCCGTCCAGGTACACGTACAGGTCGAGGTCGGCGCCCGGGTCGGACGCGTCGCTGATCCCGACGGTGAACGAGGAGGCGCCCTCGGGCAGGCGCACCTCGCTGGTGACGTACTCACCGGGCGTGATGGTGGGCGTGGCCGACAGGGCGGAGCCCAGCTCCCCGGCCTCCAGCGAGCCCTCGACCGGCGCGAAGCCGTTGGTGACGTCCCAGGTGACCGGGACCGGCGTGCCGACCCGCGCCTCCTCCACGGTCACCGTCCCGGGCTCGAACGTGGCGCCGAGCGCGGTCGCCGTGACCGTGTACGGGTTGTCCAGCAGCGGCGACGTCCGCCGGGACTCGACCTCGATCTCCCACACGCCCGGCGCCGGGTCGGCGTAGGACCGCAGGTCGGGCCGGCAGGCGTTGGCCGGGTTGTCGTAGTTCGGGTAGCACTGGGTGGTGGCGGACTCGTCGGCCGGGGTGCCCTCGGGCGTGATGGCGATCCAGCGGGTCTGGCTGCCCTCCGCCAGCCCGCTCATCGCGACCTGGAGCGTGCCGGTGCCCTCGGGCACGGTGACGAAGTACGAGGTGGTGCTGTTGCGCTGGGCCGTGCCGGACTCGGACAGGGTGTACGCCGGGCCGTCGAGTTCCTGCGGCACGACGACGGTGGACAGGATCTGCTTGTCGGTACCGCGGGTCGCCGGGTCGTCCACGGTGAGGATCGCGCTGTGCGCGCCGAGCGAACGCGGCTTCGCCTTGATCTTCACGGTGACGGGCGTGTTCAGCGGCAGCTTGACCGAGCCGGAGCCGACGATCCGGAAGGTGTCCTCGTCGTTGTCGGCCAGGTCCAGCTCGTGCCGTACGGAACGGTCGGGGCCGGTGGTGCGGGTGATGGTGATCTCGTAGGTCTCGGACTCGCCGACCGCCGGGGCGGATTCGCGGTCGTAGACGCCGTCGCCGGAGCCCGGGGTGTCCAGGAAGCCGTCGAGGGTGTGGTCGACCGGGGCCGAGACGGTGTACTCGTGGGCCGTGGCGCCGCGGGTGATCAGCCGCCAGGCGCCCTCGGTGTCCATCAGGCCGGTGCCCTGCTCGTGGGCCTGGACGCCGCGGATCGGGTCGGCCGAACTCATCAGCGCGGTCCGCAGATCGGCGGCCGACAGGTCGATGCCGCGCTGCTCCGCGGCGGACAGCAGCAGCGCCGAGGCGCCCGCCACCTGCGGCGAGGACATGGAGGTGCCCTGGAGCATGGCGTAGCCCGGCGGCAGGTCGTACCCGGCCTCCGCGACCGGGGCGCCGGCCATCCAGGTGGGCACGGTGTTGATGGAGGAGCCGGGACCGACGATGGTCGGCTTGAACCCGCCGTCGTCGCGCGGGCCGACGCCGGAGAACGGCATCATCGCGTAGTCGGTGCGCACCTCGGAGCCGTAGTTGGCGGCCCAGGTCTCGCGGGAGACGGCGGCGCCGACGCTGACCACCCGCTCGGCCACGGACGGGTCGCTGACGGTGTTGGTGCCGGGGCCGTCGTTGCCGGCGGAGATGAACAACTGCACGTCGTGGGTGTCGATCAGCTCGTTGTAGAGCTGCGCCCGCGCGTTGTTGCCGTCGTTGAGGGCGGGCAGGCCGCCGATCGAGACGTTGACGAGGTCGACGTCGCGGTTGACGACGAGGTCGATCATGCCCTCGAAGAGCGCGGTGTAGGTGCAGCCGCCGGTGAAGAGGCAGGCGCGCGAGGAGACGATGGTGGCGCCGGGCGCGGCGCCGTTCATCTCGCCGCCGAACAGGCCGTTGGCGGCGGTGATGCCCGCCACGTGGGTGCCGTGGTCGCTGGAGACGATGCCGATGTTGACGAAGTCGCGGACCTGGCCGACCCAGTCGCCGCCCAGGGGGTCCATCGGGACGTCCTCGCGGATCTCGACCACGAACGGCATGGTCTCCGCGACGGCGGTCTCCGGGTCGTCGGTGCCGAACCAGCCCACCTGCCCGCTCTCGCCGTACGGCTCCATCGCGGCGTCGTCCGTGAAGTCGGCGTCGCCGTCCAGGTCGACGCGGACCGTGCCCGCCTCCGGGTCGTACAGCAGCGGCCAGGAGTCGGTGGTGTCACCGTCCCGGTTGACGTCGCCGCCGACCTCGCCGACGGCGACGGACTCGCGGAAGGTGCTGATCAGGAAGGTCCTGGCGGGCGCGGTGAACTCCCGCCCGGAGTAGGTGAACGACGGGCCGGAGACGGAGGTGAGCATCGCCCGCCACGAGGCGTCGCCGTCGATGATCGGGTCGGTGGCGGTCACCCAGTCGGTGATCTTCCGCTCGCCGGTGGTGGTCTCCCGCAGCGCCGGATGGGCCAGGTCGACGCCGCTGTCGAGGACGCCGATGGTGATGCCGCGGCCGTCGTAGCGGGGGTTGTCCTCGACGAACTCCACGGCGCCGGTCTCGTGGGACGGCTGGTAGGGGTTGACCGCCGGGGTGTCCTCGTCGGGTCCCGGGTAGGTCTGCTCCACGGTGGCCCGGTCGCCCGCGCCGGACTCGGGTGCCGGGTCGGGGACCTCGATGACGTCGTTGAGGTCGATGGCGAGGACCGAGGACAGCCCGGCCACCTCGTCGATGGCGGCCTCGGCCCGGCCGGTGGGAACGGTCGCCCGGACATAGCCGATCTCGTCCTCGGTGAAGCCGACGGAGGCGCCCGAGACGCCGTCGAGCTGCTCCGCCACCTCCGCCGTCTCGCCCGGCTCGGCCGCGATCATCATCGTGACGAACGGCTTGTCGGCGGCCCTGGCCTCGGCGAGGAGCGCGGCGTCCTGGGTGCCGAACTTCTCGCCGAGCGGCTTGTCGGTCCCCGCGTCGGTCCCGCCGTCGGCCGGGTCGCCGGCCGCCACGACCGGGGTGGCGCCGGTCAGCGCGAGGGCCGCCACCAGGCCGGCGGCCAGCGCCGTGCGGCGCAGGCGACCGCGGCCGGGGTCGCCGGCCGGTGGGGTTATGGGCTGGTGTCTCAGTGACATGGGCATCCTTGTTCGGAATCCGGAGCAGGATGACCGGTCATCATACGGAAGGGACCGTGGGGAAGGGAGAGGGCCTTGGAGTTGACGCGTTCCGGCCCGTCGCGTTCGCGTGTCAGCGCGGCATGACCACGACGTAGGTGGCCTGGGCCCGGCCGGGGGACGCCCGCAGGGCCTGCCGCACCGCTTCGGCGGGTAGCCCGGGCGATTCCCGGAGTTTGCGCGGCGTCACCCGGATCAGGGTGATGCCGAGCCCGGCCAGCGTCTGCCGGACGCGGTCGTGCTCGGCCCGCTCGGCCTCGTCCGCCCGCTGCCGAGGCAGCCGGGCGTCGATCTCCACGGCGACGGCCTGCTCCGGCCAGTACGCGTCCACGGCGCACAGGAACGGCCCGTCCGGCAGCCACAGGCCCACGTTCCAGCACGGGTCGGGCAGGCCCGCCGTCCGCACCGTCTCCAGCAGCCGCTCCTCGGCCATGGTCCGGCCCTCCACGAGCAGCGTGTCCACGGCGGCGGCCACGTGCGGGTGACCGAGCAGCCGGGCGCGGGACAACTCCCGGACGACGGCCTGCGGATCGCAGTGCCCGCCGCGCACGGCCTCGGTGAGCAGCCGCCGTACGGCGAGCGGGTCGGGCAGCCGGGCGATCGCGTCGGCCAGCGCCCGGGGCACGGGGGCGACCGGGAATCCGCCCAACTCCACGGGCCGGGGCAGGCGGTGGGTGCGGACCACGCGGGCGAACCCGGCCGTCCGCAGCCGCCGGGTGCGCGGCACCAGCACGTCCACCCGGTCCAGCGCGGTCAGCGGCGGCGCCCCGGTGAAGCCGTGCAGCGCGAGCGCGGCCAGCCCGCTGACGACCGCCTCGCCCTCCCGGCCGCCGATGTAGCCCAGGGCGGCACGCAGGATCTCCTCACCGGTGGGCGGCCCCGCGTGCAGCAGGAACACTCCGGGCAGCGGCATCTGCCAGGGCCCCCCGGGCCGGCAGCGCTCGTGCGCGGCGGCGAGGGACACCCCGTGCTCGCGAAGTTCCTGGCTGGTCATCACGAGCCGCCGCGCATCGGTGAGTTGGTGCAGCGGGCGGGGGGCGAACGGCGAATTCTCTTTCATGCCCGGCCGATTCCCACCTGTGGTGGCTCAGGCAACCCTTCGTTACCCATCCGTTGGTAAACAGGGACAACCCCGCTCAAAATGAACTGACGTTCGGGCCCGGGACGGGCACGCCCGTACGAAGGCCGAACGGACCGGGGAGCTCGGACGGCCGGAGACCAGCACGCCGTCCCGTCACGGGCGCGGGCCGCCACGTGCTCTTGCCACGGCTGGGGATCGTCGCGGGCGATCTCGCCCCCCATGCGCGCGCAAGCCTCGGCGTGTGCCCAGGAGGGAAGGCGGCGCCGCGGGTGGGCATACCAGGACGCGCTGCCGCGCCCGTACACCGACTTCATCGCCCTGGAGGCGGACGCCACCGACATCCGGACCTTCCGGCCGACCTGATCCCCGGGCTGCTCCGGACCGAGGCGTACCTGCGGATGCTGATCCACGCCGACCCGTCGTTCCTGCCGCCGCCGACGTGGACGAGTCGATCGCGGTCCGCCGTGAACGGCAGGCCATCCTCAAGCGCGAGCAGCTCATCCCTCCGGGCGCAATGACCGAGCTCCGTCACCTGGTGATCCAGGTGCTGCCGCACAGCGCCGGAGCCCATGCGGGACTCCACGGCGCCTGCGCTCCCACCGGCATCGGCCCCCGGCGCGGGAGCAGGCGCAGCGGCGTCAACGGCGACTGCGCCGAGGCCGCGGAGGTGGCCTGCCTTCGCGGACGGTGGGTGGTCCGCGTTCGTCGAAGCGGCGAAACGCGGCACCTTCGGCGCCTGACGGCCGGTGCCTTGCCACGGCGCGAACGCCAGGGCGAGGCACCGGCGCTACGCGTCCCGCTCCTGGGCCCGCAGGGCGCGCGCCAGGTCGTCGCGGGATTCCAGGATCAGGCGGCGCAGGGCCGGGGGAGCGTCCTCGTGGGAGGCCAGCCAGGCGTCCGTGGCGGCCAGTGTCGCCCGGTCGCCCTGGAGGGCGGGGAACAGGCCGCGCACGATCGTCATCGCGATCTCGATCGTGCGCTCCCGCCACACCCGGTCCACGACGGCGAAGTACCGTGCCACGTACGGCTCCAGCAGCGCCTGCTGGCCGCTGCGCGCGAAGCCGTCGACGGTCGCCTCGACCAGCGCGTTGGACAGCTCGTCGGACTCCACGACCTGCTCCCACGCCGCCGCCTTCACCTCGGCCGACGGCCTGGCCGCCAGGCAGCGCACCTGGTGCCGCCTGCCCGACGCGGTGTCGTCGCGGGCGAGTTCGGCGGCGAGGTCGTCCTCCCCGGCGTGGCCGTGCGCGGCCAGCGGCAGCAGGAACAGCCAGCGCAGCTCCTGGTCGACGTCCAGGCCCTCGATCCGGGCGGAGCCCGCCAGCAGCCCGGACAGGAGCTCGAAGTCGGCGTCGGAGGCGGCGCTGCCCGCGAAGAAACGGGCCCACGCCAACTGGTGGTCGCCGCCGGGCGCGGCCCGCCGCAGCTCGCCGAGCGCCGCCGCCGCCAGCTCCGCGCCCGCCGCCGCGCGCCGGGCCGGGGACGTGTAGTGGTCCAGGGCGGTGTGCGCCCAGGCGTGGACCATCTGGAGCACGCCGATCTCCGTCTCCGCCCCGGCGAAGTCCCGTACCAGGGCGAGGAAGTCGCGGGCCGGCATCAGCCCGTCACGGGTCAGGTTCCACAGCGCGGACCAGCACAGCGCGCGGGCCAGCGGGTCCGCGATCTCGCCCAGGTGGCCGCGCAGGGTGTCCAACGAGCCCTCGTCGAACCGCGTCTTGCAGTACGTCAGGTCCTCGTCGTTGACCAGGATCAGCTCCGGCCGCTCCGCACCGGCCAGTTCGGGCACCACCGTGCGCGGCCCCGTCACGTCCGCCTCGGCGCGGGCGTACCGCACCAGCGGACCGCCGGGCTCCGCGCGCCGGTAGAGGCCGATCGCGACCCGGTGCGGGCGCAGCACCGGGTGGCTCTCCGGCGCCTCCTGGAGCACGGACAGCTCGGTGACGCGCCCGGCGGAGTCGTAGGTGGCGTGCGGCGTCAGCGAGTTGACCCCGGCGGTCTGGAGCCACGCCTTGGCCCAGGCGCCCATGTCCCGCCCCGAGGTCTCCTCCAGCACCGCGAGCAGGTCCTCCAGCCGCGTGTTGCCGTAGGCGTGGCGGCGGAAGTAGCGGCGGGCGCCCTCCAGGAACGCGTCGCGGCCGGCGTAGGCGACCAACTGCTTCAGCACGGAGGCGCCCTTGGCGTACGTGATGCCGTCGAAGTTGAGCTTGGCGTCCTGCAGGTCGCGGATGTCGGCGGTGACCGGGTGCGTGGAGGGCAGCTGGTCGGCGCGGTAGGCCCATGCCTTGCGGCGGTTGGCGAAGGTGATCCAGCCCTCCTCGAACCGCGTCGCCTCCACGAGCGAGAAGGCGCCCATGAAGTCCGCGAAGGACTCCTTCAGCCACAGGTCGTCCCACCACTCCATGGTCACCAGGTCGCCGAACCACATGTGCGCCATCTCGTGCAGCAGCGTGTTCGCCCGCGCCTGGTACGCCGCCCGGGTGGTGCGGCCCCGGAAGACGTACTCCTCGCGGAACGTCACCAGCCCCGGGTTCTCCATCGCGCCGAGGTTGTACTCGGGCACGAACGCCTGGTCGTACTTGCCGAACGGGTACGGGTAGTCGAAGTGCTCGTGGAAGAAGTCGAAGCCCCGCTTGGTGGTGTCGAAGATCTCCTCCGGGTCGAAGTGCCGCGCCAGCCCCTTGCGGCACAGCGCGCCCAGCGGGATCTCCAGCCGTGAGCCGTCGGGCAGTTCGCGCGTGTAGTGGTCGCGCACGTGGTGGTACGGCCCGGCGAGCACGGCCGTGATGTAGGTGGAGACCGGGGGCGTCGGGGCGAACGTCCAGGTGGCGGCGGACCCGTCCGGCAGCTCCTCGCGGCCGGTCTCGGTGCCGTTGCCGAGCACCGTCCAGTGCGCGGGCGCGGTCACCGTGAGCGCGAACGGCGCCTTCAGGTCCGGCTGTTCGAAATTGGCGAAGACGCGGCGCGCGTCGGCCGGTTCGTACTGCGTGTAGAGATAGGTCTCGCCGTCCTCCGGATCGGTGAAGTGGTGCAGCCCCTCACCGGTGTGGCTGTAGGCGCAGGCGGCGTCCACGATCAGCTCGTTCTCCGCGGCCAGCCCGGTCAGCGCGACGCGGGTCCCGTCGAAGACCTGGTCGACCACGAGCGGCTCGCCGTTGAGCGTCACCGAGTGCACGTGCGGCGCGAGAAGGTCGGCGAAGGTGTCCGCGCCCGCACGCGCGCAGGAGAAACGGACGGTGGTGGTGGAGCGGAACGTGCGCGGCCCGGCGGCCGGCGGCGGCTCGGACGCGGACCGCAGGTCCAGCGCCACCTCGTACCCGTGGACGGTGAGCAGTCCGGCCCGCTCGCGGGCCTCGTCACGGGTCAGGTTCTCTCCGGGCACGATGCGCCTTCCCTTCGCTCTTGCGGGCGCGAGTCAGCATGTCACGGCGGTTCCGGACCGCGCACGCGGAATGCACCGGGGGTGCCGTGGCGTTGCCCGCTTGACCGCATGGACTGCCGTGACCACCCCCCTGACCACCGCCGTGCCCGGCCGACGAGGAGCCCCCGATGCCCGAGAAGATCCCCGCCGACTTCTGGTTCGACCCGCTGTGCCCGTGGGCCTGGATGACCTCCCGCTGGATGCTGGAGGTCGAACGGGTCCGGCCGGTGGAGGTGCGGTGGCACGTGATGAGCCTGGCCGTGCTCAACGAGCCGCGCCTGGACGAGATGTCCGAGGAGTACGTCGCGCTGATGAAGTCGGCCTGGGGCCCGGTGCGGGTGTGCGTGGCCGCCGAGCAGGAGCACGGCAACGAGGTGCTGGGGCCGCTCTACACGGCGCTCGGCACCCGTTTCCACAACCAGGGCCGGGAGCGGGACCGCGAGACGCTGGTCGAGGCGCTGACCGAGGCCGGGCTGCCCGCCTCGCTGGCCGACGCGGCGGAGACCGACCGCTGGGACGCCGGGGTGCGGGCCTCGCACAAGGCCGGCATCGACCTGGTCGGCCAGGACGTCGGCACGCCGGTGATCGCGGTGCCGGGCGCCGACGGCCGGCGGACGGCGTTCTTCGGCCCGGTCGTCACCCCGGCGCCGAGGGGGGAGGCCGCCGCCCGGCTGTGGGACGGCACCCTGCTGGTGGCGTCCACGCCCGGCTTCTTCGAGATCAAGCGGACCCGCGACGCCGAGCCGAGCTTCGACTGAAGCCGACCGGACACGGCCCCCGCGCGATGCCTCCGCGCGGGGGCCGTCCCCTTGTCCCGTCCGCCTGCCCGAGAGGTGAGAAGACGATCCAGGCGGCCGGGAGCCCCTACGGGACGAGCAGCAGCGAGCTGGCCCGTTCCCTGGCCGCCGCGTAACGGGCGGCCACGTCCTGCCAGTTCACCACGCGCCACATGGCCTCGACGAAGTCGACCTTCTGGTTGCGGTACTGGAGGTAGAACGCGTGCTCCCAGGCGTCGAACACCAGCAGCGGCACCGAGCCCTGGCCCACGTTCCCCTGGTGGTCGTAGACCTGCTCGACCACCAGCCGCCCGGAGAGCGGCTCGTAGGCCAGCACGCCCCAGCCCGAGCCCTGGGTGGTGGCGGCGGCCTTGGAGAGCTGCGCCCTGAAGCGGGCGAAGGAGCCGAACGACTCGGCGATGGCGTCGGCCAGCTCGCCCGTGCCGTCCCGCTCCAGCGGCTCACCGCCGCCGTCGCCGGTCATGTTGCGCCAGTAGATGGAGTGAAGGATGTGACCGGAGAGGTGGAACGCGAGGTTCTTCTCCAGCCCGTTGATCGCCCCCCACTGGTCCTTCTCCCGCGCCTCCTCCAGCTGCTCCAGCGTGTCGTTCGCGCCCTTGACGTACGCGGCGTGGTGCTTGTCGTGGTGCAGCTCGACGATCTCCCCGCTGATGACCGGCTCCAGCGCCGCGTAGTCGTAGGGGAGGTCGGGGAGGGTGTACGTGGCCATGCCGTTGCCCATCTCCACTAATTGCGAGTCAGTTGCAGTAACAACCTAGCAGCAGCAATGCGGAGCCGCCCCGGCGGGTGTCACGGAGATCACGCCGGGGCGCCGTACGCGGTCGGTTAGCGTCGGAAGGCCGAAGGAGGTCAAGGAGGTCTCCGTCCCCCGAACCGTGGAGTCGCCCCATGAGCACAGCCGTCCTCGCCGACCTGCTCCCCGCCGCCACCGCCCCCCGGGCGCGGATCAGGGACGCCGCGCTGATCGCCGGGGGCGCGGTGCTGACCGGTGCCGCCGCCCAGATCGCCGTCCCGGTGCCGGGTTCACCCGTCCCGGTCACCGGCCAGACGTTCGCCGCGCTCCTCATCGGCGCCTCCTTCGGCGCCCACCGCGCGCTGCTCTCCCTCCTCCTCTACGCCCTCGCCGGCATGGCCGGGACCCCCTGGTTCGCGGAGGGCACCTCGGGCTACGGCATGCCCACCTTCGGCTACGTCATCGGCATGACCCTGGCCGCCGGCCTCGTCGGCGCCCTCGCCGCCCGCGGCGGCGACCGCACCGTGCCCAGGACCGTGGCAACCATGTCCCTCGGCACCGCCGTCATCTACGCGGTCGGCGTGCCGTACCTCGCCGTCGCCGCCGACATGTCCCTGGCCGAGGCCGCCGGCAAGGGACTCGTGCCGTTCCTCCTGGGCGACGCGCTCAAGGCCGCCCTCGCCATGGGCGCCCTGCCCGCCGCCTGGAAGCTCGTCGGCCGCGGGGACCGGGACTGATGACGGACGGCGACGCCCCTCGTGTCAGACTCCTCCCCATGCGCGTCTATCTGGGTTCCGACCATGCCGGCTTCGACCTCAAGAGCCACCTGATCGACTGGCTCACGAGCCAGGGCCACGAGCCGGTGGACTGCGGCCCGCACCACTACGACGGCGCCGACGACTACCCGCCGTTCTGCCTCCGCGCCGCCGAGCGCACCGCCGCCGACCCCGACGCCCTCGGCATCGTCATCGGCGGCTCGGGCAACGGCGAGGCCATCGCCGCCAACAAGGTGCGCGGCGTGCGCTGCGCCCTCGCCTGGAGCGAGGAGACCGCCCGCCTCGGCCGCGAGCACAACGACGCCAACGTCCTCGGCGTCGGCGCCCGCATGCACACCGCCGAGGAGGCCACCGCCTTCGTCGCCGCCTTCCTCGCCACCCCCTACTCCGGCGAGGAGCGCCACAGCCGCCGCATCGGCATGCTCACCGCGTACGAGACGGACGGCACGCTGCCGCCCCTGCCCGGGCAGGACTGATGCCGGAGGGCCACACCATCCACCGGCTGGCCGCCGACTACGCCGAACGTCTCGGCGGCCGGCCGGTGCGGGCGGACAGCCCGCAGGGCAAGTTCGCCGACGGCGCCGCGCTGATCGACGGCCAGGTCCTCACCGGCACCGAGGCGCACGGCAAGCACCTCTTCCTCCGCTTCACCGGCGACGTGTGCGTCCACATCCACCTCGGCCTGTACGGCACAGTGGCCCTCGGGACCGGCCCGGCGCCCGCCGTCGCCGGCCAGATCCGGCTGCGCCTGGCCGGCGACGGCGGCTGGGCCGAGCTGCGCGGCCCCCACACCTGCGCCCTGATCACCCCCGGCGAGAAGGCCGCCCTCACCGGCCGCCTCGGCCCCGACCCCCTGCGCGCCGACGCCGACCCCGAGCGGGCCTGGCGCCGGATCTCCGCCTCCGCCACCACCGTCGCCGTCCTCCTGCTGGACCAGGCCGTCGTCGCCGGTGTCGGCAACGTCTACCGCGCCGAGGCCCTCTTCCGGCAGGGCATCGACCCCTACCGGCCCGGACGCGGCCTCACCCGCCCCGAGTTCGACGCCCTCTGGGCCGACCTCGTCGCCCTGATGCGCGAGGGCGTGCGCGCCGGCCGCATCGACACCGTCCGGCCCGAGCACACACCCGAGGCCATGAACCGCCCGCCCAGGGTCGACGACCACGGCGGCGAGGTGTACGTCTACCGCCGCGCCGGCGCCCCCTGCCATGTCTGCGGCGGCGAGGTCCGCACCGCGATCCTCGCGGCGCGGAATCTTTTCTGGTGCCCGGAGTGTCAGCCTCGCTGACTATTCCCGGCACTCGGGGCCGCCCCGTATCCTCGGGCATCACAACGTCAGGGGGTGGGCGGTGAATTCGGGACCCGAACCGGCGCGGCGGTCAGAACCCGTGCGGCAGCCAGGGGGCGAACGGCGAGGAGAACGCCGTCGCCGTGGCGGCCAGCGCCCCCGGGCGCAGCTCACCGGCCAGCCCCGCCGCGGCCGGACCGGAGAGCGAGGGGCCGCCCAGATACGCCGCGCTCAGCGCCCGCACGTCGACGGCCAGCTCGGCCGCGTCCCCGGTACGCTCGCACACGGCCCCCTGCGGGCCGCCGCTCAGCCGCCAACGCCCCTCGTTCCAGGGGCAGAAGTCGTCGGCGACGTCCAGCACCACGTCCACGTCGGTGGCATACGTCCGCGCGGCCAGCGCCGCCCCGACGTCCACCGGCCGCAGGAACAGCCGGTCGCCCAGCCGCGGCCGGCAGCGCCTGACGTCCGAGACCAGGTACAGCAGCGCGTCGTCCTCCGGCCGGTGCCGCAGCGACACGGTCGTCATCAGGTCGGTGCCCACGAAGAACCGCAGCAGCGCGGCGTACGCCGCCGGTTCCACCACGTCCAGGTCCCGCACCAGCACCGTCCCGTCCGGCAGGCCGCCCTCGGCCCAGTCCGGCTTCAGCGCGTACCGGGCGTAGCCCACCAGCTCCCCGTCCCGCTCCGCCAGCACGGCCCGCAGCTCCGAGGCGCCCTCGCGCTCCTGCGGCGGGTCGAGCAGCGGCACCTTCTCCCAGCCGGGCCGCCGTTCGAGCATCCCGGGACGGCCCCGCACCAGCCGCGCGTACAGCGCCTCGCACCGGTCCAGCACCGCCGTCGGCTCCGCGTCCCGCAGCCGGATCCCGTCCGTCCCCGGCGGCACCCGGACGGTGACCCGCGCGGTGTCGATGTCCACCGACAGGCCCCGGGTCGCGAGGCCGTACCCGAAGCGGCCGTAGATCCCCGCCTCCGACGCGGTCAGCGCCGCCAGCGGCTCCCCGGCCTCCCGGGCGTCGGCCAGCGTCCGGGACATGAGCCGGCGCAGGATGCCCTGCCGCCGGTGTGTGGCGGCCACCCCCACCATGGTCACCCCCGCCGTCGGCACCACGGCCCCGCCCGGCACGGACAGGCCCAGCGAGAAGGCGCTGATGGCGCCCACCAGCCGGTCGTCGTCCCAGAGCGCCAGCGACCGGTCGAACTCGGTCAGCTCCCGCCACAGCGCGCGCTCCTCCGGCGCTTCCCACAGCCCGCCGAACGCCCACTCCAGCGCCCGGTACCAGGTCTCCCACGCGGACGCGTCCAGGCGGCGCAACTCCATCGTCATGGCCCCATGCTCACCAACGCTCCCCGCGCGGAGCGACAGATTTTCCGCCCCGGCGCCGGTCCGCACGGATATCCGGGAGTGGCAAGGGTTCGACGCACCGCCGAACGGGTGGGTAGGGTCCGAGGTCATGGCGCGCGGCAGTGAGACGGCACCCCGGAGGGCCCGCAGACCCGGGGCCCAGCGGAGGCTGCACCGCGTCCGCGTGGGACTGCGGCGCTCCGCGGTCGACTACTTCCGGGGCGACGCCTCCGACTGGCTCGCCTTCGCGGCGCTGCTGCTGACCGTTCCGCTGCTCGGCGGCGCCACCGTCGTCTGGCCCGACTGGTGCTCGCCCGAGGCGCTGGTGCTGCCCCTGGTCGCGGGCGGGCTGCTGCTGCGCCCGGCCAGCCTGCTCGGGCTGTACGCGGTCGCCGCCACCGCGCTGGTGCTGGAGACGGTGCTCATCGACGCCCGCCGCTCGATGCCCGACCCGGTCACCCCGGGCAGCATCCTGGTGGTGGCCGCCGTGGCGCTGATCGGCCTGCTCATCGCCCAGTTCCGCAGCCGCGTCGGCGTGCCCTGGCGGCGCGGCGGCACCATGCTGTTCGACCTGCGGGAGCGCATCCGCGCCCAGAGCGCGCTGCCGCGCCTGCCCAAGGGCTGGCACCGGGAGATGTCGCTGCGCCCGGCCGGCGGCCAGTCGTTCTCCGGCGACTTCGTGGTCGCCGCCCGCACCGGGCCGGAGGCGCGCACCCTGGAGGTCGTCCTTACCGACGTCTCCGGCAAGGGCATGGACGCCGCGTCCCGTTCCCTGCTGCTCTCCGGCGCCTTCGGCGGCCTGCTCGGCTCCCTGCCGCCGCACTCGTTCCTGCCCGCGGCCAACGGCTACCTGCTGCGCCAGAGCTGGGACGAGGGCTTCGCCACCTCCATCCACCTGGTGCTCGACCTCGACACCGGCGACTACGAGCTGCTCTCCGCGGGCCACCTGCCCGGCGTCCAGCTCAACGCCGGCACCGGCCGCTGGCACCAGGTGGAGGCCGAGGGCCCGCTGCTGGGCGTCTACGACGGCGCCGAGTTCCACCCGGCGAAGGGCACCCTGCGCCGCGGCGACGTGCTGATGCTGTTCACCGACGGCCTCGTGGAGCGCTCCGACCGGGACCTGTCCGAGGGCATCGACCGCCTCACCGGCGAGGCGGACCGCTATGTCACCACCGGATTCCGGGGCGCCGCCTGGCACCTCATCGAGTCTGTCGCCAAGGACGTCAACGACGACCGGGCCCTGCTCCTGATCAGCCGGGAGTGATCACCCAGCGGAGCGGATCACTCGCGGTGCGTCCCCTCCGCCCGACAGGCCGCGCTGACCTGGGGTGACGGGCATCCGGCGGGCGCGCGCCCTGTCCGCCGATCGGCGGGCCCGGCGCCCCTGGGCGGGATGCGGCGGCCCCCGGCCTGTCTTTGGCTCGGTGTCATGAGCGAACGCAGGATCACCGCACCCCCGCCACGCCCCGTGACGCGGCGTCAGCGACGACCGCGCGCCACCCCCGCCCGGCTGGCCCGCCGCGCCGTCGGCAGCACCCTCCTGGGAGCCCTGG
Organism: Streptomyces sp. URMC 129; assembly: GCF_051386415.1. NCBI lineage: Bacteria > Bacillati > Actinomycetota > Actinomycetes > Kitasatosporales > Streptomycetaceae > Streptomyces > Streptomyces sp. URMC 129. Next base: position 11,384 of record NZ_JBPQTQ010000031.1, on the reverse strand, counting down.
TGATAACGGGACCGTGGACCGGGGAGGCCGCCGGTCAGGACCTGCCCCCGGCCGAGCGCTCCGAGCCCCCCGCGGCGAGCGTGCCGGAGCCGCGCGAGACGTCCCGGCCGTACGAGGCGCCGTTCGGCCCGTACCCGGCCCCGCGCCGCGAGGAGCCGGAGCCCCCGGCGGTCCGCGCCGCCGACTCCTGGGTCGCCCCGGTGAGCGGCCACCCGATCTCCGAGCCCTACGGGACGCCCGGCTCCTGGGCGGCCGGTCACCACACGGGCGTCGACTTCGCCACCCCGACCGGCACCAAGGTCAGCTCGGTCGGCCCCGGCACGGTGGTGCTGGCCGACAACGACGACGACTACGGCGAGGTCGTCGTCGTGAAGATGACGGACGACCACTACACGCTGTACGCCCACCTGTCCGAGATCGCGGTCCGCGAGGGCCAGCAGGTGAAGGCCGGGACCAAGATCGGCGAGACCGGCAACACCGGCAACAGCACCGGCCCCCACCTGCACTTCGAGGTCAGGGAGGAGCGCGCCTACGGCACCGACGTCGATCCCATCGCCTACCTCGCGGAGCACGGTGTGAAGATCGACGGGTCCTAACGCGCCCGGGACCATCCGGACGGGGCCGGGTGGTGGTCGGCCCGCGCGGTCTCCTTGGTCTCCTTGGTGAACGCCCAGTCCATCGAGGGCTCGACCAGGAAGCGGAACATCCGGCGCACCGGAGCCGTGCACAGCGCGGTGATGACCGCGGCGCCGATGACCGTGACCACCACCCGGCCGGCGGGCGAGTTGACCCAGTCCGCCGCGTACCAGTCCCACCACCGCGAGCCCTTGGCGATGAAGCCGTGCAGCAGATAGCCGTAGATCGTGCCCGCGCCCAGGGCCGTGTACCAGGTGCGGCGCGCCGGGACCCAGGCCAGGAAACAGACCGTCAGCGCCAGCCCGCACGCGGTCAGCGCGAACGTCATCACCACCCCGGCCCACCACGGCGCGCCCATCTCCTGGGCGCTGTGCGTCCGGTAGAACCAGCTGTGGTCCACGCGCGGCACCACGGCGTAGGCGGTGACCAGCGCCGCCGCCACCACCGGCACCGCGGCGGCCCGCACCCCGGGCCGCCGCACCCGTTCGAAGTGCTCGGGCCGCAGCAGCAGTCCGAGCACGAAGAACGGCAGGAACTGCAGCACGCGCTGGATGTTGAGGTCGTCGCCGAGGTGGGGGGAGATCGCGGCGACGGCGGCCACGGCCAGCGCCACCGGGACCGGCCGGCGGACGACCCGCCAGACCGGCGCGGTGAAGCGCCAGACGAACAGCGCGATGAGGAACCAGGTGACGTAGTACGGATCGAGGATGCTGAACGGGTAGTCCGGGTCGTCGTCGCCCCACCGCTTGAAGAGGATGTAGGCGATCTCGAAGACGAGGTACGGCACCCCGATGCCGCTGATCAGCCGCTTGAGCTGGTCCGGCCGGCCGGTGAAGCCGCGGGAGAAGTACCCGGCGATCAGGATGAACGCCGGCATGTGGAACGTGTAGACGAACAGGTACAGCGCCGAGGCCGTGCGGGAGTCGTCCCGCAGCGGCGTCCAGGCGTGGCCCACGGCGACCAGGACGATCGCCAGGTACTTCGCATTGTCGAAGTAGGGGTCGCGTGACGTGACCCCCGACGGGGCGTCCGTGACTGCCGGTGTGGGGTCAGCCACCGTCGCCCGGGCCACGGGCAGGGGGGCTCCTTGATTACGGACGTGCAACATTGACCGCACGATAGTCCGTGCGCCGCGCCAGGGGAATTCTCGCTCCGGTATGCCGCGACATCACCGGGAATTCCGCACCCGGTCCGGCCGGTGAGCCCGAAATGGCGGGATTGATGCGTATCAAACCGGGCGAATCACCGCATGCCCCGGCTTCGGGGAGCGCGCCGCCGTTCTCCCGGAAAGGAAATCGAAGAACGCCTCCGTGCCGGGCGGAATTCCCCGGCCGGGTGGCCGCGGCGGCTAACGAACCGGTAACGTGCCGCCTCGGTACGCAGGGTGTCCCCGCGGGCCCGGTCGGCAGCAGACGGCACGTCAGCGCTCTCCACGCCGCCTCCGGTTGATGGCACGATGGTGTCTGCGGGGGTGCGGCGGCCGTGGTCAAGCCCCTGATGGAGCAGAGGCGAACCTTCCGAAGGTGTGATCAGTTGTGGTTATCTCGTTCTCTCTGGCCCTGTTGTTCGGCGTGATCATGTTCTTCTTGATCCGCGGCGGGGCAATCAAGTGGGGGCCGGCCATCGTGGCGATCCTCTTCGGCTTCTCCCTCGCTTCCACGGGGGCCGCCGAGCCGATACAGGACTTCCTGCAGTCGGTGACGGACGGCGTCAACGAGGTCGACGACTCGATCAACAGCTCGAACGGCGAGTGATCTCGAAAGCCCCCCACAGCGAAGGCCCGGCACCCGTGAAAGGGAGCCGGGCCGGGGCCGCGCTGCGGAGCGGGCGACGGGAATCGAACCCGCGTAGCTGGTTTGGAAGACCAGGGCTCTACCATTGAGCTACGCCCGCGTCGGCCGGGCGATCGTCGTCGGCCGGCATGCACCGCATCGTACCAGCGCCCCAACAGGGCCCGGGATCCCGGCAGACCGCACGCGCGCGGACCTGTACGCTACGTGTCGCGTCAAGAGCCTCCGCGGGGTGTGGCGCAGCTTGGTAGCGCGTCCGCTTTGGGAGCGGAAGGCCGTCGGTTCGAATCCGGCCACCCCGACCACGTACTATGAGTAGCCTGCGTGCCTGTGGTGTGTCCGTGTCCGGCGCGGACCGGGAAGCCCAGGAGTACAGCGCCACCCCTCTCGATGTCAGCCCCAAGGAGACCGACCGTGAAGAGCGCCGTGGAGACCCTGAACCCCACCCGGGTTCGGCTCACTGTCGAGGTGCCCTTCGAGGAGCTCAAGCCCAGCCTCGACGCGGCGTACCGGAAGATCAACCAGCAGGTCCAGGTGCCCGGCTTCCGGAAGGGCAAGATCCCGGCCCGCATCATCGACCAGCGGTTCGGCCGCGGCGCGGTGCTGGAGGAGGCGGTGAACGACGCGCTGCCGAAGTTCTACAACGAGGCCCTCTCCGAGGGTGAGATCAGCCCGCTGGGCCAGCCCGAGGTCGACATCACCGAGCTCAAGGACAACGAGCTGCTGACGTTCACGGCCGAGGTGGACATCCGCCCCGAGATCGAGATCCCGGACTACTCGGGCATCTCGGTCACCGTCGACGCCGTCGAGGTCACCGACGAGGACGTGGACAGCACCATCGAGCGGCTGCGCGAGCGCTTCGCGTCCACCACCGTCGTCGAGCGCGCCGCCGCCGAGGGCGACGTGGTGAAGATCGACCTGGAGGCGCGGGTCGACGGCGAGGTGCTGGAGGACGGCGTCGCCAAGGGCGTCAACTACACGATCGGCTCGGGCCAGATGCTCGACGGCCTCGACGAGGCCGTCACCGGCCTGGAGGCCGGCGGCACCGCCACCTTCACCAGCGAGCTGAAGGGCGGCTCCGCGGCCGGCCGCGAGGCCGAGATCTCGGTCACCGTCGAGAGCGTTTCCTCCCGCGAACTCCCGGCCCTGGACGACGACTTCGCCCAGCTCGCCAGCCAGTTCGACACGCTGGAGGAGCTCCGTGAGGACAGCCGCCGCCGGCTGACCGACGAGAAGCGGTACCAGCAGGCCACCGAGGCCCAGGAGAAGGTCCTGGAGGCCCTGCTGGAGCTGGTCGAGGTCCCGATGCCGCAGAAGCTCCTCGCGGACGAGATCCAGACCCGCAAGCACAACCTGGAGCACCACCAGCTCTCCCAGCTCGGCATGGACCTCGACGCCTACCTGGCGCTGCAGGAGAAGACCGCCGAGGAGTTCGACGCCGAGCTGAAGGAGCAGGCCGAGAAGGGCATCCGCACCCAGTTCGTGCTGGACGAGATCGCCAAGCGGGAGAACCTCAACGTCAGCCAGGCCGAGCTGACCGAGCACCTCATGCGGCGCGCCCAGTCCTCCGGCATGAGCCCCGACCAGTTCGCCAAGGCCGTCGTCGAGGGCGGTCAGGTGCCGATGCTGGTCGGCGAGGTCAGCCGGGGCAAGGCGCTCGCCACCGTCGTGGACGCGGCCACCGTCACCGACAGCAACGGCGAGCCGGTCCGCCTGGACGACGAGGACGAGGACGAGACCGCCGCCGAGGCCGCCGCCGAGGTGGCCGCGACCACGGACGAGCCGGCGGAGACCGGCGAGAAGACCGAGGACTGATCCAGCGGCACGGGGCCGGACGCGGGACTGCGCGTCCGGCCCCGCGCCGTTGGCCGGCGCGCCCGCGGGCACCGGCGACCCTGCGCTGACAGCGAACAGTTCCCAGGTCGGGCAGGGTCCGTCAGGCCAGCGCGTTAGGGTCCCTAGAGACAACGCAGATGTCGAGCGACGGCCGGGCGAAAGCGGGGCCGTTATGAGAATGAGCAGGTGGATACGTGACGCTCTTGATGCCTTCCGCCGCAGCGGAGCCGATCGGCGGCAGCCTCGGCGATCAGGTCTACAACCGGCTGCTCGGCGAGCGGATCATCTTCCTGGGCCAGCCGGTCGACGATGACATCGCCAACCGGATCACCGCGCAGCTCCTGCTGCTGGCGGCCGATCCGGACAAGGACATCTTCCTCTACATCAACAGCCCCGGCGGCTCGATCACGGCCGGCATGGCGATCTACGACACCATGCAGTACATCAAGAACGACGTGGTCACCATCGCCATGGGCCTCGCCGCGTCGATGGGCCAGTTCCTGCTGACCGCCGGCGCCCCCGGCAAGCGGTACGCGCTGCCGAACGCCGAGGTGCTGATCCACCAGCCCTCCGCGGGACTGGCCGGTTCCGCCTCGGACATCAAGATCCACGCCGAGCAGCTCCTGCGCACCAAGCAGAAGATGGCCAGGCTCTCGGCGCAGCACTCGGGCGTCAGCATCGAGCAGTGGGAGCGCGACGCCGACCGGGACCGCTGGTTCTCCGCCGAGGAGGCCCGCGACTACGGCCTGCTGGACGAGGTCATCACCAGCGCCGCGGACATCGCGGGCGGCGGCGGCACGGGCGCCTGAGCGCCGCGACCGACCGACCCGCCCCGCAGCCCCGTCCGCGCCCAGACCCAAGGCGGTACACCACCCCATGAACAAGTTCCCCGGCTCCGGCCTCTACGAGCGACTCCCGGCCGAGTCCCGCTACGTCGTCCCGCGCTTCATCGAGCGCACCTCGCAGGGCGTGCGCGAGTACGACCCGTACGCCAAGCTCTTCGAGGAACGGGTGATCTTCCTCGGCGTGCAGATCGACGACGCGTCCGCGAACGACGTGATGGCGCAGCTCCTGTGCCTGGAGTCGATGGACCCGGACCGCGACATCCAGATCTACATCAACAGCCCCGGCGGCTCCTTCACGGCGCTGACCGCGATCTACGACACGATGGAGTTCGTCAAGCCGGACATCCAGACGGTCTGCATGGGCCAGGCGGCCTCCGCCGCGGCCGTGCTGCTCGCGGCCGGCACCCGGGGCAAGCGCATGGCCCTGCCGAACGCGCGTATCCTGATTCACCAGCCCTACACCGAGACCGGACGCGGTCAGGTCTCCGACCTGGAGATCGCGGCGCGCGAGGTCCAGCGCATGCGGAATCAGCTGGAGGAGATGCTCGCGAAGCACTCCACCAAGCCGATCGAGCAGATCAGCGACGACATCGAGCGGGACAAGATCCTCACCGCCGAGGAAGCCGTGGAATACGGACTGATCGACCAGATCATCACCACGCGCTCCACGACGGCGGTCTGACCGCTCGGCGCAGCGGTTCCCGGCACCACCCGACACGACAACGCAAGTCAACGACTGGCCACCCCTCTCGACGGGAAGGCCCCGCCGAGGGGGATTCCCGTCGAGGGGGACCATTCCGCCGGGGCGACAGGGTACCGTCGTGTTCAGAAAGGACGAGTGCACCGTCTCCCCGGCGGTGCGCAGGCGAAGGGGAAGCACCTCGTGGCACGCATCGGTGACGGCGGCGATCTGCTCAAGTGCTCGTTCTGCGGCAAGAGTCAGAAACAGGTGAAGAAGCTCATCGCGGGTCCGGGGGTCTACATCTGCGATGAATGCATCGATCTCTGCAACGAGATCATCGAGGAGGAGCTCGCCGAGTCACCCGACTCGGAGCTGAGCGAGCTCCCCAAGCCGCGCGAGATCTACGACTTCCTGGAAAGCTATGTGGTCGGCCAGGAGGACGCCAAGAAGGCCCTTTCGGTGGCCGTCTACAACCACTACAAGCGGGTGCGGGCGAGCGAGGCCGACGCCGGTTCGCGGGACGAGGAGATCGAGCTCGCCAAGTCGAACATCCTGCTGCTCGGCCCCACCGGCTCCGGCAAGACGCTGCTGGCCCAGACGCTGGCCCGGATGCTCAACGTCCCCTTCGCCATCACCGACGCCACCGCGCTCACCGAGGCGGGCTATGTGGGCGAGGACGTGGAGAACATCCTGCTCAAGCTCATCCAGGCCGCGGACTACGACATCAAGAAGGCCGAGCAGGGCATCATCTACATCGACGAGATCGACAAGGTCGCCCGCAAGAGCGAGAACCCGTCGATCACCCGCGATGTGTCCGGCGAGGGCGTCCAGCAGGCGCTGCTGAAGATCCTGGAGGGCACCACGGCCGCGGTGCCGCCGCAGGGCGGGCGCAAGCACCCGCACCAGGAGTTCCTCCAGATCGACACCTCCAACGTCCTGTTCATCGTGGGCGGCGCCTTCGCGGGGCTGGACGACATCATCCGGGCCCGCTCCGGCGCCCGCGGCATCGGCTTCGGCGCCGACATCCGCTCCAAGCGCGACCGCGACTCGGCGCAGCTCCTGACGGACGCCCTCCCCGAGGACCTGGTCAAGTACGGCATGATCCCGGAGTTCATCGGCCGGCTGCCGGTGATCACCTCCGTGCACAACCTGGACCGCGAGGCGCTGCTGCGGATCCTGGTCGAGCCGCGCAACGCGCTGGTCAAGCAGTACCAGCGGCTGTTCGAGATCGACGGCGTGGAGCTGGAGTTCGACCTCCCGGCGCTGGAGGCCATCGCCGACCAGGCGATCCTGCGCGGCACGGGCGCCCGCGGCCTGCGGGCGATCATGGAGGAGGTCCTGATGTCGGTGATGTACGAGGTGCCGTCCCGCCAGGACGTGGGCCGGGTGCTGATCACCGAGGACGTCGTCCGCTCCAACGTGAACCCGACGCTGGTCCCGCGCTCCCGGCTGACCAAGCAGCGCGGCGGCGGCAGCACGGCGCCGCACGAGAAGACGGCCTGACCCGTCGCGGCCCGACGAGAGGGGGCCCGGACCGAGTCACTCGGTCCGGGCCCCCTCCGCGTCACGGGGATGTGCGGGCTCACTGGGACGACGGCGGGGGGACCTCGATCTCGCCCATGTCGCCCGTGCCGCCGCTCTCACCGCCGCCGCTCTCGCCGCTGTCCTCGGCGGGCGCCTCGCCCTCCTCGACCAGGGCGTCCGCGCGCAGCCGGACGGTCCACTCCGCGACCTGGTCCAGGCTCAGCGGCTGCGGCGCCTCGAACTCGGGCATCTCCGTGGAGTTGGGGTCGAAGTCCGCCGGGAAGTCGGGCATCGGCAGGGCCACCACGCCGCCGAGCGTGCTGTAGTCGGCCCAGGCGCACACCACGCCCTCCGCGATGTAGCCGAAGTCCGCGTCGGGCTCCGTGCCCCGGACGGCCTGGCACTTGACGATCGCGCCGTCATCGGTGAAGTCGGTGGGCTCACCGACGAGTTCCCCGTCGCCCTCCTCGGCCACCGACTGGGCGAGCATGCCGAAGAGGCCGTCGATGGCCGCCTCCGGGTCCCCGACCTCGCCCCACGCGCCACCCGCCTGGAGCACGATCGTGCCCGGCTCGGGGACCTCGGCCTCCGGGTCGGTGTTCATGTAGGCGGCGTTGTCCTGCTCCATGTCCCGGACACCGGCCGCCTCCAGCTCCTCCTCGTCGAAGAAGGTCTCCTCCTGCCCGGGCACCAGCGTGAACTCACCGGTGGTGTCCGGCATGGAGAGGCTGTAGCGCGGGTCGTCCGAGGACGGGCCGCTGCCCTCGTCGCCGCCGAGCAGGAAGAACGCGCCGGCGCCGACCACCGCGAGGCCCGCGACGACGGCGATCGCGACGACGACCGCGCGGTTGCCCTTCTTCCCGGGCGGGGGCGGAGGCATCTGCCCGTAGGGCGGCTGCTGACCGTACGGGCCCGGCGCCTGCGGCTGGCCGAAGGGAGCGGGCTGCTGGCCCGGCTGCTGCGGGTAGCCGTATCCGGGGGCGCCGGGGGCACCGCCCTGGCCGTACGGGGCCGGGCCGCCCGGCGGGGGCGGCGGCGGGCCCTGCGGCGGCGCGCCGTACGGGCCGGGCTGTCCGGGCGGCGGCGGCCCCTGCGGGGGCTGCTGCCCGTACGGTCCCGGCTGGTTGTAACTCATGTGCTTCCCCTCAAGACCTCTGCCTCAACACTTCCGCACATCCTGTCTGACAAGATGCCGCTCTGTACATCCGCCCCCGGAATCGGTTCAGGGGCATGACAGCGGCGCCTTTAGACTGACGCCGTGACCGAGAAGACCCAGCCGCCCGCGTACGGGCCCCACAGCGCCTCCGCCGACCTGCCGACGCAGTACACGCCGGCCGATGTAGAGGGGAAGCTGTACGAGCGCTGGGTAGAACGGGGTTACTTCACGGCGGACGCGAAAAGCGAAAAGGAACCGTACGCGATCGTCATCCCGCCGCCGAATGTGACCGGAAGTCTCCATCTCGGCCACGCATTCGAGCACACGCTCATCGACGCCCTCACCCGCCGCAAGCGCATGCAGGGATTCGAGACGCTGTGGCAGCCCGGCATGGACCACGCCGGAATCGCCACGCAGAACGTCGTGGAGCGCGAGCTGGCCAAGGAGGGCAAGTCCCGCCACGACCTCGGCCGGGAGGCGTTCGTCGAGCGCGTCTGGCAGTGGAAGGCGGAGTCCGGCGGCCAGATCTCCGGCCAGATGCGCCGCCTCGGGGACGGCGTCGACTGGGCCCGCGAGCGCTTCACCATGGACGACGGCCTGTCCCGGGCCGTCCAGACCATCTTCAAGCGGCTCTTCGACGACGGGCTGATCTACCGGGCCGAGCGCATCATCAACTGGTGTCCGCGCTGCCTGACCGCCATCTCCGACATCGAGGTCGAGTACCAGGAGGACGACGGCGAGCTGGTCTCCATCCGGTACGGCGAGGGCGAGGACACGCTCGTCGTCGCCACCACCCGGGCCGAGACGATGCTCGGCGACACCGCCGTCGCCGTTCACCCGGACGACGAGCGGTACGCGCACCTCGTCGGCCGTACCGTCAGGCTGCCGCTCACCGACCGCTCGATCCCCGTCGTCGCGGACGAGCACGTCGACCCCGCGTTCGGCACCGGCGCGGTCAAGGTCACCCCGGCCCACGACCCGAACGACTTCGAGATCGGCCGCCGCCACGGCCTGCCGCAGCTCACGATCATGGACGAGCACGCGATCATCACCGCGCACGGGCCGTTCCTGGGCCTGGACCGGCTGGAGGCCAGGTCCGCGGTGGTCGCCGCGCTGCGCGCCGAGGGCCGGATCGTCGACGAGAAGCGGCCCTACCGGCACTCGGTCGGGCACTGCTCGCGCTGCAAGACCACCATCGAGCCGCGGCTGTCCATGCAGTGGTGGGTCAGGGTCGCCCCGCTGGCCAAGGCGGCCGGCGACGCCGTCCGCGACGGGCGGGTGACCATCCACCCCAAGGAGATGTCCTCCCGGTACTTCGAGTGGGTCGACAACCTCCACGACTGGTGCATTTCGCGCCAGTTGTGGTGGGGTCACCGCATCCCCGTCTGGTACGGCCCGGCGGGCGAGACCGTGTGCGTCGGCCCGGACGAGGAGCCGCCGTCGGGGGCGGGCTGGCACCAGGAGACGGACGTCCTGGACACCTGGTTCTCCTCGGGCCTGTGGCCGTTCTCCACGCTCGGCTGGCCGGAACGGACCGACAGCCTGGCGAAGTTCTACCCGAACTCCGTCCTGGTCACCGGCTACGACATCCTGTTCTTCTGGGTCGCCCGGATGATGATGTTCGGCCTCTACGCGATGGACGGCGTCCCGCCGTTCCACACCATCGCCCTGCACGGCATGGTCCGCGACCAGTTCGGCAAGAAGATGTCCAAGTCCTTCGGGAACGCGGTCAATCCGCTCGACTGGATGGACACCTACGGCTCGGACGCCGTCCGCTTCACCCTGGCCAGGGGCGCCAACCCCGGTGTGGACGTGCCGATCGGTGAGGACTGGGTCCAGGCGTCGCGGAACTTCGCGAACAAGATCTGGAACGCCACGCGCTTCGCGCTGCTCAACGGCGCGACGGTCGAGGGCGACCTGCCGTCCCCGGAGGAGATGTCGGCCACGGACCGGTGGATCCTCTCCCGGCTGAACTCGGTCGTCGCCGAGGTCGACGCGTACTACGACGACTACCAGTTCGCCAAGCTGAGCGACGCGCTGTTCCACTTCGCGTGGGACGAGGTCTTCGACTGGTACGTCGAGCTGAGCAAGACGACGTTCGCGGCCGGGGGCCGCCCGGCGGAGGTCTCGCGGCGCGTCCTGGGCGAGGTCCTCGACGTCACCCTGCGGCTGCTGCACCCGGTCACGCCGTTCGTCACGGACGAGCTGTGGACGACGCTGACGTCCGGCGAGTCGGTCGTCGTCGCCGCGTGGCCCGAGGACTCCGGCTTCCGCGACCCGGCGGCCGAGCGGGAGATCGGCACGGTCCGGCAGGTGGTCACCGAGGTCCGCCGGTTCCGTGCCGACCAGGGCCTCCAGCCCGGCCAGCGCGTCCCGGCCGCCCTCGACCTGACCGGCGCCCCGGCCCTGGCCGCCCACGAGGAGGCGATCCGCTCCCTGCTCCGCCTCCAGCCGGCGGAGGAGGGCTTCACGGCCACGGCCACCCTCCCGGTCGCGGGCGCCACGGTGGCCCTGGACCTCTCCGGCGCGATCGACTTCGAGGCGGAGCGCAAGCGCCTGACGAAGGACCTGGCGGCGGCGGAGAAGGAGCTGGCGCAGACGACGGCGAAGCTCGGCAACGAGGCGTTCCTGGCCAAGGCCCCCGACCACGTGGTGGACAAGATCCGCGCCCGCCGCGCGACGGCGGAGGCGGACATCACCCGCATCCAGGCCCAACTCGCCAAGCTCCCCTGACCCACGGCCCGGCTCCCCGTCGGCCGCGTCCCGGCCCGCCCCTGTCGTCGCGGGCGGGTCGGGACGGTCATGGTCTGCCTGCCGTCCGGGGGCGCCCGCGGACGTTCCCAGAGTCTTTCCCCGTTTTCGGCGTCCAGCGCGTACAACTGACCGTCGAGGCTGCCCACGTACACGACGCCGTC